>VGKX01000255.1 GCA_016866895.1 Candidatus Parvarchaeota archaeon | reverse complement strand
GTTGCATTTGCACTTGTCGCGATATATTCGTATATGAGATACAGAAAGGAGAAAAAAGACTTGTGGCTTGTAGTCCTTGCGGCTTGTACCATAGTGTTTCTGGCTTGTGCCGGATACGGAGTTTTGCAATATTTGAGTTATTCAAGCACAGAATGCACATGACATTAAGCGGGACCGTGGGGTAACCTGGCTAGCCTACCGGCTTGGGGTGCCGGTGATTCGAGATTTTTTGCAGGCGCAGGCGTGCAAAAAACGAGTCTTCAAATCTCGACGGTCCCACTTACAAATTTCGCGTAAAATCGCAGGCTATATGCAAATATTCAATGGGTTTTTTCAAGAGTTGGGCCGGGCTTTGCCTTGCACCATGTGAAACTCCCATGACGGTGAGAACATGGCTGAAAAAGAAAGGGAAAGCGGATTGCTGCTAAAGCAGGAAAAGTTTCTTGAGTCTGGCATCCACATAGGGACCAAGATGAAAGTCAAGGACATGGGGCCGTTCATATACAGGAAAAGAAGCGACGGGCTGTATGTGCTTGACTTGCGCAAGATCAATGACAGGCTTCGGGTTGCAGGAAAGCAGATGTCAAGGTACAACCCAGAGGACATAGTGATAGTCGCGTCGCGCACATACTCATCCTACGCTGCTGCAAAGTTCTGCCAGCTGACAGGCGCAAAGCTCATTTTCGGGAGGTTTGTGCCAGGGGTTTTCACCAATGTGGCAAGGAACGACTTTATGGAGCCAAAACTGATCTTCATATGCGACCCGAAAGGCGAAAGGCAGGCAGTCACAGAGTCGGGCAAGATGGGAATAAACACCATCGGCCTGTGCGACACGGACAACTACACTGCAAATATTGACTGGGTCATACCGTGCAACAACAAAGGCAGAAAATCGCTTGCCCTAATCTTCATGCTTCTTGCAAGGGAAGTGCTCATGGGCAGGGGCAAGATAAGCTCCTATGAGGAATTTATTGCGGCTCCTGAAGAATTTGAGAACCCGG
>VGKX01000254.1 GCA_016866895.1 Candidatus Parvarchaeota archaeon | reverse complement strand
AAAGCGCATACGGAATCGAAAGCTTTGTTGTCGGCCAGTGGGCTGGCGGGATTTCCGACACGCAGGCGGCTGAGCACGACAAATATTCAAGGCAGGACAGCAAGTATGCAAAATCGGTCTTCACAGCACCTGGCACTTCTGAAAAAAAGATCAAGGCAATGAGCGGCTGCAAGACATACCAGATGTGCAATGATGCAGACTCGCCTATTGGGCATTTCAGGCTTGACAGCAACACGTCCGACAGGTTCAACATGACAGACCTTGTGTGCGTCCTGCCAGACTGCTCAAGATAATCCAAATGCAAAGACAAAAATGTGATTGAATTGGTGGCCGCATGAAAAAAGGGCAAATAAGTGTCGAAAGCCTCACACTTGTAGGGTTCATGCTTGCCTTCATGGTCCCAGTGGTCCTCCTGTTCCTAACAATCTCAAACGTCTCGTCAGAGAACGTGAGCATAGGGCAGGCAAGGATTACTGGAAAGCAGATTGCAAATGCCGCGGGCGAGGTTTATGCCCAGGGCAATGGCACAAGAAGGATTATACTTGTGAATTATCCGCCAAACATGCAAAACATTACGCTTAACAACCATACAATAGCCATTTCGCTTAGGACTGCCAAGGGAATTGTGGATGTTGTGGAAAATACATTTGCCAGGACAACTGATGGGGATTTGCCACTTTCCAACTCCACGCGCCTTGGGTCCGGACTTAAGTCAATAAGTATTGTTTCAAAAGGAAGCCATGTTGAAATCGGGTATTCGCAGTAGTATTTAACGTTGAGCAAACGGGTCTTTGAGATGGATGCACACAAATCGGCCGCGATTCGGTTAGCAGATGCGGAAAGATGCCGCGGGGGGCAGGCTGCCATAGAGTTCATTTCATACCTGAGCTTTTTCCTTGTGCTTTTTGCAGTCTCGGTGATACTTTTCATAGACCAGCAGAGGGCCGATGTCATAGAAAAGCGAACAATGCTTGCGGACGAGGTGGCAAGCAGGTTTGCCGAAAG
>VGKX01000253.1 GCA_016866895.1 Candidatus Parvarchaeota archaeon | reverse complement strand
GACAGATGTTTTTGCCGCGCGCGGTAAGCTGCAAGCAAAAATTCTTCAATGTTGACCCCTTCAATCTCTTTGGGGTTTTGAAACGCCAAAAAAATGCCGTTAAGTGCCCGTTCATGCACTTCTTTTCCGGCAAGATCATCGCCTTTGTATTCCACAACCCCGCGGGTGATCTGGTATGCCGGATGCCCCAGAATCACCTTGGCCAATGTGCTTTTTCCCGAGCCATTGGGGCCCATCAGGGCATGGATTTCTCCGGCCTTCACTGTCAAACTCAGGCCTTTTAAAATAGCCTTTTGATCCGCAGAAACATGAAGATCCTGAATGTGGAGAAGGGGAGTCATGCTCAAAAAAGTGGCGTAGGCTGAGCGTACAGGAAAATAAGGTTGCTGAATAGGGGGAAATCGCCCCATTTTAGCAGTCTGGAGCCACGACCGGGAATCGAACCCGGGACCTCATCCTTACCATGGATGCGCTCTACCAACTGAGCTATCGCGGCCCGTTTTCCTTGGGCATGCAGAAGGCTAGGAACTGTGCTTGATTTCACTGCCGCTCACATGCGGAGTTTTGGCGTTGCATGTGCTGCAGAATTTTTCAATCTCCAGCTTGTTGCGGGTTTTTTTGTTGATACGGATTTTGTAATTCTGCATGTTGCAGATCTCGTCGTTCTTGGCTGTTTTGCCAGAAGAACCAGTGCCCTTCTTGTTCTTACAGCTCAAGTAAACATTGGTGTTTTTACCTCGTGGCATGGCAGGAGTCGGTTAAATAGCTGAAACACCATAATGCAAAACCCTAATCGTGTCAAAAAAGCTTTAGCAGCCATCGGCGCGAAAGACAACTGCCACGCTTCTGATGAGGATTTTAAGGTCGAGCCATACTGACCAGTTTTCAATGTAATAAAAATCGAGTGCGACTTCCTCTTCAAAATCCAGATGGGAACGACCGCTCACCTGTGCCAGACCCGTGAGACCCGGCTTGATGGCAAAAAGCCCCTGGTGATGCTTTTCGT
>VGKX01000252.1 GCA_016866895.1 Candidatus Parvarchaeota archaeon | reverse complement strand
ACCAATGGCAGTGCGTTTGGCAGCCACAATCACAGATTGATGCATAGAAAACTCCCTAAAAATTTGATGGGAATGACACTAATTTTTAAGGGGGGTTTTGGCAAGAGAAAGAGCAGATCAATTCTCAAACCTCTAACTGGAAGACTTTCGCCAAACTTTGACGTTGCAAATGCTGAAACACAGGCTTCGTGGCCTGTACCATTTGGGCAATTTGCCACCCTATAGAGGGCTTAGCCTCATACCCCATAGCCTGCAAAAAATAGAGAAGATCTTCCGTCGCCACGTTGCCGCTGGCTCCCTTGGCATAAGGACAACCACCCAAACCACCCGCCGAGGCATCAAAATGCCGCACATCCCAACGCAGCGATTCTGCCACATTGGCAATGGCCATGCCGTAGGTATCGTGAAAATGCATCGCCAAGTCGACTTTGTGATTTTGCACCATCGGCTGCAAGAGAGCCATGAGCGCTGCTACAGACTGGGGTGTGGCTTTGCCGATCGTATCGCCGATTGAGATTTCGCTCACACCCAAATCTAAAAATCGTTGCAACACGATTTGAGTTTTCTCTGGTGAGATCACACCGTCATACGGACAAACAAACGCCGTCGAAATGTATCCACGCACTTCAATGGAATTCTTTTGAGCAAGTTTCAAAACCGGCACAAAGCGTGCAAAAGATTCGGCAATCGAACAATTGATATTTTTTTGTGTAAACGTTTCACTGGCCGCTGTGAAAATGGCAACTCGCTTGACTCCCGCAGCTACCGCCTGCTGCATGCCCTGCTCGTTCGGCACCAAACAGGTGAGCTTGATTTGTGGTTGCAAATCTTTGACAAGCGCAAACACTTTATCCGAATCCACCATCTGTGGCACCCACTTGGGACTCACAAAAGCACCCACTTCAATCTCATCTACGCCAGATTTCGCGAGCTCACGAATCCACGCCGCACGATCTGCAACTGACAAAATGTTCTTTTCGTTTTGCAGACCATCTCGTGGCCCAACT
>VGKX01000251.1 GCA_016866895.1 Candidatus Parvarchaeota archaeon | reverse complement strand
GCTTCTTTCTTTTCAGCCTGCTTTGGCTTTTGCCCTGCAAGGGGCTGCTTGAGTGCCTCGGCAACATCCCTAATTAGCTCATTTGAGTTGCCTGCCTTTTCAACTGCAACTGTTGTGGTTGGAACCTGCATGCCCGCAGCTGTCCCAAGCTCCTTTCTTGTTGCAACATAGCAAAACGGAATGCTTTTTTCAGATGCAATCATTGGAATGTGCATGACCACTTCCTCGGGGTCGACATCCTCTGCAATTACGACAAAAACCGCCCTTCCTGACTCAACGGCCTTTGTCACTTCGTTGACGCCTTTTCTTATCTTTCCCGTGTCCTTTGCAACAGAGATTGCCTCAAGCGCCTTTGCACTGACATCCTTTGGAGTCTCAAATTTCACGTAACTCTTTGCCATAATCTCACACCTCACGAAAGTGCTTTTTTCGTTTCGTTTCATTGGTTTTGTCTTCATGCAGCAAGTTGACAGGCACGGTTGTCTTTTTTCAGCTTGCCGCACTGCACGACAAAATTAGTAGTCTATTTAGCGATGCCCCAATTTTTAAACGTTTTTGTCAGGCAAGCAGTACCCAAAACTTAGTGCAACCCCACCTTGCAAGCCCCTCCGCCCATAATCCAAGGCCTTTTCAAAAACCGCCTACTACTAAAGGCATAAAAACCCATGTTGAGCGTCTAAATCAATTCTTGAAGGTGTTTATTTTGAATAAGGCAACAAACGTGGAATCGGGGTGGGGCAATTGAAAGAAACAAAACCAAAAAAAAATCATCCAATTCGCAAACGTGAAACTGATTATTCCTGAAGATGTGGAATCATTCAAACCAGATGAGCTTCTCTCCTTTGCCTCAAATTCAGAAAACCCTGAAGCAAAGCGGGTTGCAGCAGGCAAAAATGCAATACTTTATTATATGTGGCAAATACCAGCAAGAAATCCAAACCAAGACATTGTTGCAATATATCTAGATGAACGTCTTCCCAAAAAAACGCGTGCCTTTGCGCGAAAAATG
>VGKX01000250.1 GCA_016866895.1 Candidatus Parvarchaeota archaeon | reverse complement strand
TGTGCAGAAATATTTTACTTCCCGCTTGGCTTCCAGGGGGTCAGTGAATTCGAGGCTGAGCTTTGGCCTTTCAGCATACTGCCCTGCGGTTGACGGCTTCTGGCTTGATGCGACCTTCAGCTCATAGCATCTGCCGCAGATTAAATCCCTGCCGTTCATGTCGTACTTCATTTCCCTCACAGGCACTTTGTTGCTGCAGCGCTTGCATGTGATGAGGGTTTCCTGGCTGCTTGCCATACTTCCTGACAATAGCAGAGAAATTTATAAAGGTATTGGAAAAAATACCGGAAAAATCCGGACAGAATGATGAGCTTAATTCTGCGGCTCAGCAAATCTCAACAAGCTTTATTGAGAAATTGAGGGTTTTTCCTGCAAGCGGGTGGTTAAGGTCAAGCGTCATTTTATTGTTCTCAATCTTTGCAACCCTTGCGTTCATCATACTGCCTTCAGGATCCCTTAAGGTCAGCATCATCCCTTCCTGGAACTTGTCAGCGTCCTTCATTCCCTCCAGCGGCAGCTCCTGCACAAGCTCCTCAGACCTTAGCCCGTAGCCATCTTCAGGATTTATGCTGACATTTCTCTCCTCTCCTACAGACAACCCAATTACTGCTGTTTCAAAGCCCTTAATAACGCTGCCACTGCCAACAACAAACTCCAGCGGCTCCCTTCCCTCAGAAGAGTCAAATTTTTCGCCATCATCAAATGTGCCTGTGTAATGAACCTTTACCCTGTCGCCATTCTTTGCCATTGGCATTGACTTGTTATTTTCAATCGAATCCATTTTTTCACCTGTCCACATTAACTGTTGCCTTATCTTTTTGCTTTACCTTTTATTCAGATCAGGCTATCCAGATCAGGCATTCGCCATTTGTTTTTTATGCGGCTTATAAGCCTTTGTTTTTGCACTGTATTTATTGGGATGTGTTTTTTGCTGGTGTGACACTCAATTCCAAACATTTTCGATTCGCATGCATGCCCAAGATTTTTAAACTAGCAAATAATTCGTGCCCTAATGCTGCT
>VGKX01000249.1 GCA_016866895.1 Candidatus Parvarchaeota archaeon | reverse complement strand
ATTTTACTGCCATGCTACCTTAATGTCAGGATTTATTGCTGTCAAACCTGAGTGCGAGCAGCCTGAGCTCCTCAACCCGCTCATGGGTCAGGACTGGCTTTGGCTTTTTTTCCATGAATTCAAAGGAATGCACTGCCACATTCTCAAAAAATTTCGCAAGCTTCCTGATTTTTGCCGCGCTTATCTCATCGTAGTCCTTCAGCGAGCCAAATGCTTCATGCAGGGCAAAGTCTGTTGTATAAAGCGCGACATTCGTGGTTTTGCACACAATCATTGTGTCAAGCTTTTCATCGCCGCCGATTATGAATTTCAAAATGCTTTCAGCCGGGACAAACTTTCTTGTTGTCGGGCTGTTGTTTTTCTGGATTTCGGTCTTCATTCTTTCCCCTCATTTTTTTCACTCTTGGATTCATTTCCAGATTGTGATTCATTTACAGACTGTGATTCAATTCCGGTCTGCCCTTTATCGCTTCCGGCATGCTCAGCATTGACCCTGTCACTCTGCGGGGGCTGTTTTTTCCCTATCTTCACCCTGCTGTGCCTCAGCACCGCATCAAAAAGCATGTAGCCCTTCTGGAACTCTTCAAGCACAATGTTGTCCTTTGCTGCATCTTCAACATTCTGCTGTATCAGCGCCTCGTGCCTGTATGGGTCGAATTTTTTTCCCAGCGCATCAATCGGCCTCAAGCCTGCGCTTTCGAGAATTGAATGAAACTGCGCGTAAATCAGCTCAATTCCCTTTCTGAATTTTTCAGTGTCAGTTTTTTCATGAATTCTTTCAATATCCCTGCTGTTTGAATTTTTTAGCGCAAGCTCAAGGCTATCGAGAAGAGGGAGCATTGATAAAACAAGCTTCTGGCTTGAATATTTTGCAAACTGCTCCTTTTCCTTGTCAACGCGCTTCTTGTAATTCTCAAAGTCTGCCTGGAGGCGCTGGAGTGTGTCTGTAAGCTCTGCAATTTTGGATTCTGGATTTACTTCTGCCTCAGCAACCGTATGTTCCCGCTGCTGTTCTGAGCTTTCTTTTTTCTTGGTCATCTT
>VGKX01000248.1 GCA_016866895.1 Candidatus Parvarchaeota archaeon | reverse complement strand
AGCAAGTGTACGAAACCTTGCTCGAAAAAGGCACATTGCACACGATCGACCTGCGCAAGGAGGCGAAACTCTCCAATGCCAAAGACTCTGAATTCAACAAGGCATTGGAGTATTTACAGCGCGATTTCAAGATTTTGCCTGTCGGCGTGGCGCAGGCAGGCGCATGGAAGTATTCACACATCTATGCCATCACGACCAGCCAATTCCCTGAGCTTGCCGAACAGGCGCGCAAGATTTCCGAATCGCAGGCGCGCACGAAATTATTGGAGTTGTACTTCAACATGGTCGGCGCGGCGCAATTGCGGGATGTTACGAAATTATTCGGCTGGGGAAATGAAACGGTGAAAAAGACGGTCAATAAGCTGGTGGAAACTGGCTTCCTGACGAATGCGGAGCACCCTAAGATGGCAGGTGAGTGGCTTGTGGTGAAGTTGTAGCTTAAACTTTGCGTGAAACTTGAGAGTATATTGGATGAAAAATAATTCAGAACAATATGCAAAAAGATATACGTTAGCGGCGCTGACAGTGCTCAGCGTCCTGTATTTTTTCGCCTTTTTTATCCCGAACGGGCAGGGCGCACAAGACTTGAATATGCTTTCTGTTTTTGAGCCAGATGAATTTGGTCAGTATCCGCATGCGTTGAGAATGATAGACCAGCCAGCAGATACGTTTATACAGTCGGCATATCGTTTTGTTCAATACAAACATTATTATTACGGCTATCCATTTTATTTATACTCCGTCTTTTTTGCATTGCTGCCCGCCCGTTTGTTTGCGGGTGCAGCGAACGTCTCGCTGGACTTTTTGCTTCTCAGGCAATTGGTCAGTGTTTTGCCCATGCTGGCTGCGGTTTGGCTGCTGGTTTACATGCAAACAAAGTTCCAAAAGCTATGGGTTTCCGTCTTACTTTTTCTGTTTCTGTTGCTCATTCCGATGGTGGTCGAAAATAACCTTTGGTGGCATCCCGAAAGTTTGTCTGTATTTTTTGTTGTTCTGACCATTTATTTTTTACAAAAGGATAAGCTGTCATTTGGCCGCAATTTTTTT
>VGKX01000247.1 GCA_016866895.1 Candidatus Parvarchaeota archaeon | reverse complement strand
AGCTGCCACAGCTACTGACTATGGATCTCCGCAAGATACCCCAGCTGTTACAACCGATGTAGCTACCCCTGCACCTGCCGCCGCTACTCCAATGGCTCCGCTCTTGTTTCCCCTAGATATCCCTAATGTAGGTACCATCATGCTAAAGGGCACCCTGGACATGGCCAAATCGGCATTTCAATTTGATGCTTATTTCAAAACGCCTCCTACCTTTGACCTAGGCATCATGTCGCTGGGCAGTCCATCGGTCACTTTTTCCAACAAAACTGGCTTATCGATGAAAGCTCAGGCAAGCCTGCTGGATTTGGTGAGAGGCAATATAACGCTTGAACGGTTCTCTGTAACCCCTAAGGGCAACGAGATTTTGCTAAGTTTTGCGCCTACTTCTCCTTTTGACCTTTATTTATCACCGTGGAAAAAGGTAACCATCAATAAGCTTTTTGTCTTTTTATCCGCTGCGGAAAAAAGGCTTTTTACCCAAATCAACCTTGCCTCGGCTGCCAGCGCTCCCGATACAACCATAACCTTTGGCATGAGCAAAACGGATAGTTATGCCGAGCTTTCTATTGATGACATGAAAATGGAAGAGCTATTTGAAAGTTTAAAAGATGATGCGTTGGGAGATGTGTCGCTTAAAAGTTGCAAGGTTCGCGTCACCAACCCCTTTGATAAAAAGGCCAAGCATACGGTAACTATTTCAAGTTTAATTGATCTCTCGCCACTCAAAGACACTTTACCCAGCGAACTAAATCTCAAAGGCCTGACTGCCGATGCCATTATTGAAATAGAAGCTAGAAACTTACAACTCAAAACAGCACTGACAGGCGGCTTTGAAATATTTCCTGGGTGCAATGTAGTAAACCCCGCTTTTGCACTAGCCGTCACCAGTGCTGCTTCCGTTGCCACGGCGGGCCAAGCAACGGCCTCCGTAGTGCCTGATAAAGCAGCCGTTGGAAGAACTACGGTAGCTACACTGAGCGGAAAAATAGACTGGGAGATTCCAGGCGGTCTAGGAAAAATCAAAGGCGACTTATGCTCTTATTTTAAAGATA
>VGKX01000246.1 GCA_016866895.1 Candidatus Parvarchaeota archaeon | reverse complement strand
ATGAAAATGGAAGAAAGCTCACTCCTGCAAATGTTGCAGGATTTTCACCGGTGCACAGAAGATGCGGCACAACCTTCCTGTGCCTTGTAATTCTGTCGAGCATAATTGTCTACACCTTCATTCCGTCTTCCATGCCTTTCTGGAGCAAATTCATGTGGCGGATTCTGCTGCTGCCTGTGATTGCAGGGATCAGCTATGAAATCCTGAGGCTTGGCGGGAGAGTCCATGACAATTTTATTGTCAACCTTTTGATTAAGCCCGGCTTATGGATCCAGAAAATGACAACTGCTGTTCCGAAGAAGAGGCAGATTGAGGTTGCGATAGTGGCTGTGAAGGCGGCTGTTAAAAAGAGCGGCTGATGGAAAAATTTAATAAGAGGCTGATTGGAACTATACTGAAATGCCAACTGAAGAAAAAAAGCAGGATTTGGGAAAGCAAGATGCAAAGGATGCAGCCAAGAAGCAGGCAAAGCCAGGCGCACCTGTTTGCGTTGGCTGCCTCAGGTGGGAAAAGTTCGGGGAAAGCTGCTGGGTTTACTGGGAAGGAAAGAAGTTCTGCACAATGAAAGTCAATTCTGTTGAAGACTGGAAGAATATGGAGCAGTGAGTGTTCTGTTTTTTTGTGTATTCCCTGTTGCATTATGCGGCTGCGCTGCAGCGGGTCAAAACCAAAGCTTTAAATATTATACGTATTTATACGTATAAAAATGCTAAGCAAAAAAGACATTATCGGCATGAACAGGGAGTTTTCAAACGGGAATATTGTGAACCCTGGCAGCTTAGATTATGCTGTGAAAACCTGTGAAAGAAACAGGAACTGGCTGGCATGTGCAGCAATGCTGTCAAGGGCTATGCTGATTGACCATGTGTTTGAAGATGGAAACAAGAGGACATCGGCTGCTGTCATAATGCTGATTATGGACATGAATGGAATTGAATTTGATGCGGGCAAAGTGCCATCAATTGTTGTGGGTATCTCAAGGAAAAATATTGCGAAAATCAGGGAAATTGAGAGGTGCATTAAGATTGCGGCAAGGTAAGACAAGCAGCGGGAACGCGAAGATGAGCAGCAG
>VGKX01000245.1 GCA_016866895.1 Candidatus Parvarchaeota archaeon | reverse complement strand
TAGTGAGGGGGATAAAAGTGAAAAAAAAGTATGCAGCTTTGGCAATTTTGCTCGCTGCAATTTTTGCCGTCTCTGCCACCTATATTTTCTATTCAAATTTTGTTTTGCTTGAGCGAATCGGCATTCCGGTTGATGTAAATGTGACACCGGAAATCAAAATAGGATTTAACCTAAACAATGATTCTATGCATTTCGGAAAACTCCCCAGAGGAGGGCAGGGAGTGAGGCATATTGACATCACCAACAGCTATGGCAGTCCCGTTGGCATAAAGGTTTATTCAGTCGGGAGCATTGAAGAGATGCTAAGCACGAATTTGACAGGATTCGTATTAGAAACAGGCAAAACAAGAAGGATTTCTGCAAAAGTAACTGTTCCTGAGGATTACAGCCCTGGAGGGTACAGCGGCACGCTTATTCTCGAGATAAGGAAGGCCTTTTGGCTTTCAAAGTCAGGCTAAATCCACCCAAAATCTCACTTGCCTGGGATTCCGGACAAGGTAACAGGCAGGCTAAATGCCTGGAGGTGAGAAGATAATCCCAAATATACAATTCTGATGACGGGCATAAACTGGTTGATAATCAACAATAAAGTATTTATAGAAGAAATATGTTTAATATAAACATGCCAGCCATAAATGCAAAAAACAGAGATGAGATAGTGCCACAGTTGAGAATACAGGTGAAAAAATGGATGCAGGCAATGCTTACTTTCTCTACAGACTGCTTTGTTGGAAAGAATGGCAAAAGGATGCATATTTTAGTTGTGGCCCCCGAAGGCAAGCTCAGAAACAATAGACTGCATTCTGCCATTGCCAGTGTGAAAAAAAGCGCTGCAGAAACAGGCACTGGAATCGATGTGCATTTTTGCAGTTCTGAAGATTTCGTCATGGGAGAGTTATTCAGCAAGTTTCCTGAAGCAATTGGCTACACCAGCGCACGAAGCGGCAAAACTGCAGCTGAAATTTTTGGGTTTAAGCCTTCCCTGCTTATCGAGTATAGCCTCAGTCCGCTGTCCCAATCCGAAAAGACAATCTTTGGCTATGCCCTGAAGGGAAGGGGAGGCAGCAGGGGTTTG
>VGKX01000244.1 GCA_016866895.1 Candidatus Parvarchaeota archaeon | reverse complement strand
CCGCTTGTCGCCCCCATTCCAAAAAAACCTACATCACCCAACAAACCCGCCCATTTCTTTGTCTTGTCCCTGCGGTATTCACTTACCGTGCCAAAAAACCTTGTCTCGACAAATTTCTTTTTTTTCTCCTCGTCTTCAATCTTTTCTGAGAGCTTGGAGAGAAAGCCCGACTTTGCCTCATGAAGCCTCTGAAGCTTCCCCATGCACTCTTCAACCCACTTCTCCGCGCTTTGCCCCTGCTCACTTGGTTTTGCGCCAGAAATGGATGAAATCCCGCTCTTGCCAATAGCATTTGTCTTTTGACCCAGCGTCTGAAAAAGTTTGCTTGCCTCAGACTCATGAGGCACGGTTTTTGCACTTGCAAGTGCCGGCTCAAGCCATTTTCTAACTTTGTCCAACTCGGTTTTGTCAAGATACCCGCCATTTTCCTCATATGCCTTTGTTGCCTCATCATGCGCCAGGTTTGCCTTCCATTGGAAAAATTCAGACAAGGTTTTGTAGAGCTCTGCTTGTTTAGTTTTGTCTGAACCGGCTTTATGTACCATGTCAACTAGATATTCTACAGCCTCGTGGCCTGTAGCTTCTGAACCCGTTATTGGAACTTTTTCGCCTTTGGTTGTGTATGGTATCAGAAAATCCAGTTGACAAAATAGCGCGTTTTTTGCAGCTTCAACAGTTGCAGTAAGATTAAGCATGTATGCCTTCTGGTTTTGTTCTTGGGTTTGGGTATTTGCCCCAAAATCCAGTTTGCCTTCTGCCACCGCCTGGGCCTGGGCTC
Organism: Candidatus Parvarchaeota archaeon; assembly: GCA_016866895.1. NCBI lineage: Archaea > Nanobdellati > Candidatus Parvarchaeota > Candidatus Parvarchaeota archaeon. The sequence goes on along the minus strand of VGKX01000244.1, from coordinate 298 downwards.
TGGCGCTTTCCATGCATTTTGAATATTGCGCTTCCAAGCTTGCAAGTTCGCCTGCCAGCGCCGATGCCTCAAATTTCGTCCCGCCCAGGCTTTCAAGTGCCTTGAAAACCCGAGAGTTTTTCATCTGCCCCACAAGCTGGCCCACGGTTTCCTGATACTGCAAAATAAGCGCCTGCTGCCGCCCGAATAGCTCTTTGATGTCGCTTTTGAATTTCCTTGTGTTCTCTTCGGATTGGATTGGAGCTTGCACATTCAAGCCCTAAGTAAGCGGATTGTGGGCAACTGCAAACTCAAGATT
>VGKX01000243.1 GCA_016866895.1 Candidatus Parvarchaeota archaeon | reverse complement strand
GCTGGATGTACCCTTTCATCCAGTCTACACCTATCATTGGGGCCTGCTCGACCTTGTGCAATTTGCTGAATTTGCCGAATGGCTCTGCAGCATGAAGATAATAGAGGAAAATGGCGAGCTGATAAAAATCATTCTACCTCTGCATGATGCAAAAAGGCACGGAGACCTTATCGGGATTCCATGCCTTGTCACAGGGAATGAGTTTGTAGTCTATGGCAAAGACACAGCAGTTGCAATCTTTGAGACTTTTGGCGCAACAACCAAGCAGGAGTTTATAGCAAGGCATGAGCAGATAAGCAATACAGCTGAGCAAAAATTAGCTGAGCACAACAAAGATGAAAAAATGCATGACAGGGATTTGCATGATGCGCAGGTGCATGACAAGGTAGTGCTCAGCCTGATAAATTCGTTTTCAGGCATTAAAATCATGGACAAGTCAGGCACTTTTATAGGAGCGAGAATGGGGCGGCCTGAAAAGTCTAAGATGAGAAGGCTTTCAACAAGCCCTCATTGCCTTTTTCCGATTGGCGATGCTGGTGGAAGGCTCAGGAGCTTTCAGTCCGCAATGGAAACCGGCGAGGTTTCAAGCGCATTTCCAATCTATGCGTGCAGCAACTGCAATACTGAAACAATCCTTGCTGTCTGCGAAAAATGCAGCGGCAGCACAACAAAGGTCTACAATTGCAGCGTCTGCGGTTATATTCGGGAGCAGGTCTGCCTGAAGCATGGTCCTGCATTGTCGTTCAGAACAAAAAAAATCAGGATTGCTGATTATTTCACATCAGCGGCAGAAATGCTGAAAATGAAGGCGTGGCCGGATGTTGTCAAGGGAGTCAGGGGCACATCTAACCGAGACCACATTCCAGAGCACATTGCAAAAGGGCTTCTAAGGGCAAAATATGACCTGTTTGTAAATAAGGACGGAACGACCCGCTACGACATGACTGAGCTGCCTATGACCCATTTCAAGCCAAAGGAAATAGGAGTTTCAGTAGAAAGGCTGAAGGAGCTTGGATATGCACATGACATTCATGGCAGGGAAATAACAGAGCCGAACCAGATACTCGAGCTAAAGCCGCAGGACA
>VGKX01000242.1 GCA_016866895.1 Candidatus Parvarchaeota archaeon | reverse complement strand
AACAACCTAAACATCCCAAATAATAACCTATATGCCTTCCAATTCGCAGTCAAGCGAGTCGGTCAACGTTTTCTCCCTCAGTGCAAACAATGTAGATGTCCAGGCAACCGTCACCTGGGCGCACAATTCCACGGTCCCGCTTTCAATTTCTCCATCCAGCTTCCAGATCCAAAGCCTTTCAAACAGGTCTTTCATCCTTTCAATAGTGGCAACAAGCCAGGCTACTGGCCCCTATTCAGGAACCGTTTATATCAATGCAAACTCTGCCAATTCAAGCGCCTTGATTGAAATTCCGCTTACAGTTGTTGTGCTTGGCGTCAACCAGTCGCAAAACGCAACACTGTGCACGCCGGTGCAGCTTTCCGTGGCAACTTACAACAACTCAGCCCTCACGTCGTCCTCTGAAATATTTACAAGGGCCGAAGCAGTTTTCTTCTCTGGAGGCAATGTTACCTCAAGCTCCTCTGTGTCAATAAATGTTTTCAGGAATTCCCTGGGCCCATCCTCCAGCATATCTGGCTATCCAAAAAGCGTGCCGACAAACTCAAGCGGACAATTCTCGGACTCGTTTTCATCAGGCGGCCTGGCATCTGGAACTTACAATGTGACTGTCACGGATGCGAATTATGGGAACAGCTCGTATCTTTTTGAACTTTCCGGATGTTCTTGAAAAAGTGATTGCATGATGACCAAAGCCATTGGCTCAAAAACCCGCGGCACTTCAATGGGCGGCACACCAAAGCCGAATGTTCTCCTGCCCGCATTGCTTGTCCTGCTTGCGCTTTGCACAGCGCCTTATGCCCTCACCTATTCCAATTTTTCTCTTTATGAGCAGGGAAATGGTGCCGCGTCTAGCCCAACTAACAACACCCTTGAATCCTCGGCCACAAGCGGCACGCAGGCTAGCAGCCAGTGCAGCATTGCGGCAACTTCAAGCAAAACATGCTGGTCAGCCACAATACCCGCAAACATCCAGTCGGAATGTTCTGATGCAGGCACAGGCTGCCAGGGCGGGCTTGTTGTCTCTGGTTTTTCCTTTAGGGGCTGGTTCTATGCCTCCACTACAAGCGGTAATGGGGAGCAGCTAAAC
>VGKX01000241.1 GCA_016866895.1 Candidatus Parvarchaeota archaeon | reverse complement strand
AGAAAAAAGCCAAGACTCCAGCCAAGGCGAAGAAGGCTAAGAAGCCAAGCCTTAAAAAGCAAGCCAAGGCAAAAGCTAAGGCAACACGCCCAGCCAAAAAAGGAAAAGCAGCTAAGGCTTCGGGAGCAAAACCAGCAGGAGCTAAAGCCGCCAAAACAGCTGAGAACAAAGTAGCAAAGAAGGCTGAGCAAAAAGCAGCTAAAGCCGCTGAAAAGCAGGCAGCTAAAGCTGCTAAAGTTGCTGAAAGAAAGGCCGCGAGACAAGCCGCGAAAGCCACTGAGCAAGATAAGCCATAACCACGCGTAAGCAATAAGTACAACGCAAGGGGCTCGGATATTCCGGGCCCTTTTTTAGATTCTTGCATTTTGTAATTCAAGTTGGCTAGCCTTGTAGTAAGTCAAAAAGTTTAGTGGGAAGTTATCCACAATCTATATCAGGAGTGTCCTCAAATGAATAAGTTTGCCTCAATTTTAAAACCGCCAGTACTAGCACTGGCAAGGATATACTCAAATTAGATATAAAACCCATGTGTGGTGCCTAAGGAGAATTTGGTAACCTAAAAAGAAGGAGTTGTTACCCATGAAGATGCTAGGAATAAAAAGTTTAATTAAACATACGAACATACTCATATTGACACTCACGCTGGCTGGCTTAGGCTCAAGCAACGCAAGTGTCCCGCCATTGCTTATTGAAGTTAGTAGTGTTGCTGAAAACGATATTATTGCCATCAAGACACCAAAGGGTCAATACATTGCAGCCCCAGAAGGAAGCAGTCTAGCCACACAAATTTCCACGGTTGACAACACTGCAAAATTTAAAGTGACCACCGTGAGTGGTAACTTTACAGACACTAATGGCTGTACCGTTAGAATCCGCAGAGCTGACAATAACGATCATTATCTTGGCTGTTCCCCGAAATTTACCCCTTCGTGGGGCGGCGATCAAGCTTTAGCTCTTCATAACGGTTTTACCCCCGCCCAAAAAGACCTCAAGTTTAAGAAGGTTGGCAGTACCCTCTATTTTATAAAAACAGACTTTGGCAGTGGTGGATATTTTTTTCAAGACCTCTATACCAGCAGTGGCTACATAGAAACGCATTCA
>VGKX01000240.1 GCA_016866895.1 Candidatus Parvarchaeota archaeon | reverse complement strand
TGCCGCAGGTCATTGAAAAGATGAACAGCTTTCCAAAATATGGCACTTCAGTCTCGCTTTCAGTAAGAATGAGCGTCTTTTCATGGCACATTGGGCAGTCCTGCCCGGCAAGCAGAGCCTCCTCTTCCTGTTTTTCCCCTGTCTTCTTTATACCTGTTTCCATGTTAAATTTGTAAAAATAAGGCTTTATATTTTTTATGGTTGTGAAGGCTCTGTCCCGAATTTAAGTTTTGGCGTCAATTTTGCGAGCGTTATATTGAGCAGCAGCCAAGCTGACAGGGGGATGTCCCTCAACCTTTTTGCAAAAAGCTTGACCAAAAAACAGTGGCTAAAATTTCATTTTAGCCGCGAGGAGTTGAACGCTTAAATGTGATTGAAGTTGGGGGCTTTACGCCCCCAATATAAAGTCGTTGTCAACGGGCGAAACCGTTGCGGGGATGTCAGCTCAAAACAAAAACCAGGTACACGCGAGCCGACGCCAAAACTTTGCGAAGCAAAGTAACGAACGGAGCGAAGCGGAGTGACTCTATCGAGCCGAAGGCGAGATTTTCATGGAAGCCGGTTGTGAATGTGGCGCAGATATTAATCCATAAAAAATGCAGGGCAGCCATTCAGAAAAACTAAATAATTAATAAATTTGATAGATAAAATTCAATAAATAAAAAATAACGCTTACTGCTCTTCAACAACGCTGCTTTCCTCGGAATGCTTTGACCTGTAAATCCTGGCGAAAGAGGGCGTGACAACAATGTAGTCGTCGCCGAATCCTGCGATGTCGCCCTTGATCGCGTCGCATGTCTTCTTCAGCTTGTTGATGCTTCTCTTCAGCTCAACCAGGTCCTTGTCTTTGAGCGGCTTGATATTGACAAGCGCAATTGTGTATCCTTCCCTGAGTGTATCAAGGATTTCCTTTATGTTGGAAAAATCCTCAAGAACATACGGCCTTACAATTACCTTTGACTTTGCATCCTCTGACTGCAGGGTGTCCAGTTCAACATAGTCGTCCTCAGCGCCCCTCATCTCCGGCGCAGAATCTGTTTCAACATTGAAAGTGTCCCTCACCCATGAAAATAGCTTTTTCATTTGAATTCCCTCCGAGCAGCTGGCTTACGCT
>VGKX01000239.1 GCA_016866895.1 Candidatus Parvarchaeota archaeon | reverse complement strand
CCTCCACGCATCATGATGCTTTCGTTCGACCTTTCCCTGAATCCGGCGGATCCTTTGCCCCTTCCAGGGCCGGATGCAGTGTCTCAAGATCCTGTTGCGGTCGAAACAGTGCGCACTTACGGTCGCGTACCCTTTCGTCTGCAGCTCCATTTAGAACGGCTTTTTGCGTCGGGCGCACTCCTTGGTTTTTGTCCACCCTTTTCGTCTGTGGAACTCCACACTGCTGCTCTCCATCTGATTGCCATTAGCCCGGGAGAAGCTTTGAAATTACGACTAATGATTTCTGCTCAGCATGTCTGGATTACCGCAGAACCTCTTTTGGAAAAACCCGAACTATTGTACCGTCAGGGCGTGGGCGTAGTGAGTTTTAGGGGCCAGCGTTTTTTACCAGAAGCCAAATGGCTGGGTGATCCTGTTTGTCTGGCAGCCAAGGCCTTTGCAGAAAGCCAGGGTGTTTATGAAGCTCTGCTTGTTGGCCCAGCCGATCAAGTGCCCGAGGCGGCCTATGCAAATTTTTTCTGGGTCAAAGAGGGTCATCTTTTTACCCCGGCTTTTAACCTCCTTGCCGGGGTGACGCGCCAAACGGTGCTGGAACTTAGGCCAGATTGTCGATTTGAAACCCCGTCTTTAGACATATTAAAAAAGGCCGATGAACTTTTTCTGACACAAACCACTAGCGGGATTTTGCCAGTGACACGGATTGATGATCAGCCTATTTTTAGCGGGCAAGTAGGGCCGGTGACACATGCCATGATGAGAGCCTTTTCCGCCCAGATTGGTGTTTCTAGCTCAGTGTAGTTAGAACTATTCCTGCCACCAAAGGTAGAATCAGGTTGTCATCTATGCGCCACGAGCCCAATTTAAGAGTTGGGATTTCTGCCAGCATCGCGGTGGCTGCAGCTAAAATCACTGCCGCCCAATGTGGATAAAAAACCCATGCAACAGGAATGGACAATAGGAAACCTGCCAGGGTGCCTTCTGCATATTTCTGGCAGTTGAATGGAGTGGAAATTTTCCCCCATTTGGCACCCACCACATGAGAAGCAGCATCCCCTATGCTCAAAATTATGATGGCAGCATGGGCAATGGGTGCAGAAAACATTGTGAGGGTCAATGCGG
>VGKX01000238.1 GCA_016866895.1 Candidatus Parvarchaeota archaeon | reverse complement strand
GGCGGCAAGCTTGGGAATCCGAAGCTGCAGCATGTTGAGCACAAGAAAGTGGTATGCCCGGACAAGCATGTAGTAGGCAAGCGAGCCTCTTGCAGGCAAAAATACATGGGGGAAGTTGGTGTTTGAGAAAATGTCGGCATAAAAATAAGTGGTGTCAAGGCCCCCGTTTTGAAGCAGGCTTGCGTACTTTTGCCCTTTAAGCGCGCAGTAGCCGTAGGTGATTGGGACGGAAAGCTGCACGATTTTCCCTCCTGCGCGCCTAAGCCGGTATTCAAACTCCGAGTCGTCTGAGCCAAGATAGATTGGAAGCAGGTAAAGCCCGGTTTTTGACAGGTAGCTTGTGCTAATCAGCCACCAGACAGAGGACATATAGGACATGGGCTGCGTTTGGCCCTTTGCTGCCCTGCCGTTTTTTTGCTCAATGAACTTGTCCTCAGAGGCCGAGTACGCGCCTTTTGTAAGGTGCCCGCCAAAGACGCATTGCGCCCCGGTTTTTATTGCGCTTTCAAAAAGTATGCCAAGGCTTTTGGGGGAGTATGGATGCCTGTCAACATCGGTTGCAAGAAAATATTTGTAGCCAAGTTTTTGCGCCATAAGCTGTCCAAGATAAACTGCGCCTGCAAATCCGAAGTCCACCTTGCGCCTTGCGTGGATGACTGAAAGGCCTTTTGAGTCAACGAACCGGTCGTGCTGGCCGTAGACTGCAAGAATGTCAAAATCCTTAAACTCCTGGCGCTTCATTGACTTGAAAAAAGCTTCAAGCCGCATAGAATCGCCGTAGCAGGGAACAATGACAAGGACTTTTGCCTTTCCCTTGCGAAGGTCTTTGACATGTCCAAGCAGCCGATAAAGGCTTGGGGGGGTTTTGAAATGCTCTGTGAAGTCAGTGAATTCAATCATTTAGATTACCGTTGCAAGCCATGCCAGAAGATTGGCACAAGTATTGGCTGATTGCAGCTCATCTGTGCAGCTGGTGCGCTGATTGGAATTTGCAGCACTCGAAGTATTGTTTTGGGTATTAATAAAGGATTGCGGTTTGGGGCTAAAGGAAAATCTTTTTTGGCGTGCTTGGTTGTTTTGGCTGGCTTTGCTTTTTTGGCTGGCTTGGTTGTTTTTGCTGGCTTGGTTGTTTTGG
>VGKX01000237.1 GCA_016866895.1 Candidatus Parvarchaeota archaeon | reverse complement strand
TATACTTCTCGCGGTCAAGTTTTCGGTTTTATGTCAAACCCATGCTATAGTGGGAAAGATTTTTTCCATATTGAGAACAAGAAAAATGATTCACCTGGAACTGAACAAAGAACAACTGGACGAATTGCACAAGCAAGCAGCCGAGAACACCTGTGTGCGTGCCCGCAAAAAATGCTGGGTGGTTTACCTCAAGGGCAATGACTATGCGCACCAGGAAATAGCAAAAGTAGTGCGGGTGGATGAAGACAGTGTTACTGAATACCTAAAAAAGTATCGTGACGGTGGTTTGCCTGGACTTTTGACCGAGAACTACCGCAAGGGAAAGGGGCAATTGGATGCGCATGCACAGAAGTTGAAGGAAATTTTTGAGAAGAATCCAGTGCATACGGTCAACCAGGCCATAGAGGTGATTGAGCGGGAAACGCAAGTTCGCTTAAAGCCTTCCGCCTGCCGAGCATTTTTGCTAAAGCTTGGTATGAAATACAGACGTTGTGGATTGATACCTGGCAATGTTTTTGGCAATGACGATAAACAACGTCAAAAGCAGCAGGAGTTTCACGACAAAGAGCTCCAACCTCTTATGGAAGAAGCCAAACAGTGCAAGCGCGTGGTACTGTTTGTAGATGCGGCACATTTCGTTATGGGTGCTTTTTTGGGGATGCTCTGGTGTTTCACGCGGCAGTTTTTACCCTCAAGCTCTGGGCGTCAACGCTATAACGTCTTGGGTGCTTATGACCCGATTCGGCAAGCAGTCATCACTCTGACTAATGACACCATCATCAACCAAGAAACATTTTGCGCCTTGCTCGAAAAGATTGCCAATTTCTATGCTGGTACGCAACTGCCCATTACGCTGATACTGGATAATGCCCGCTATCAGAAATGTCAGTCGGTTTTCGACAAAGCAAAAGAATTGAAGATTGATCTGAAATATTTGCCAGCCTACTCCCCCAATCTCAATCTCATCGAAAGGCTATGGCGCTTCGTCAAGAAGCAGGTTTTGTACAGCACACATTACGAAAAGTTTTCCACGTTCAAAAAGAGCATCGACTCTTGCCTGAGCGACATTGATACCCGCTTCAAAGGTAACATGCTGACTTTGATGACGCTGAAGTTTCAGCTGTTTTCAAAAACCGAAAACT
>VGKX01000236.1 GCA_016866895.1 Candidatus Parvarchaeota archaeon | reverse complement strand
ATGGACATAAACAAAAAAACCGAGTCGTTCAGGGGTATGCAAGTGCCTGTCAAGGTTACAGTTGACACTTCTACAAAGGAATATGAAATCTCAATCGGTACGCCTCCTGCGAGCGCGCTTATCAAAAAAGAAGCCAACATTGAGAAAGGCTCAGGCAATCCGCTGCAGGATAAGGTTGCAGACATCAAGATTGAGCAGGTTATAAAGATTGCAAAGATGAAGGCAGACAGCCTTCTCGGGAAGGGCATGAAGGAAAAGGTCAAGGAAGTAATTGGCACAGCAAATTCTATGGGTGTCATGGTTGAGGGCGTTGCAGCAAAGGACGCAATTGTGCTGGTCAACCAGGGCAAATTTGATGAGGAAATCAGGACTGAAAAGACAGAGCTTTCTGCAGAAGAGCTGAAGCAGCTCGAAGAGGAGAAGAAGCGCCTTGCCGAGGAAATCCTCAAGAGAAGGGAGGAATTCATGAAGAAGGCAAAGGAAATCATTGCTGCCAACGAAGGCAAGGAAAGGGGCTTCATCAAGGGCAAGCTTACAGAAGTGAAGATACCGCAGGCAATCATCGACGAATTATTGCCGGCAGAAGTGCCTGGGGCTGCGCCTGCAGCAGGAGCAGCGGCCGGGGCACAGCCAGCCGGAGCAGCCGCTGGAAAAGCAGAGAAGAAATAATTTGGCAAAAGCATATAATTAATTGCGTTATTTTTTTTCTTATTAACCTGATTATTCTTACATATTGTATTGTTCGGATTTTTCGTACCACCGCAGCTTAATTCAATCGGAAAAAAATAAAATGAGGCAATCATGCCTCAACAAAAAATTTGTTTCCCGACCTTTCAGTCAACTGATAACCTGAAAGTTCAGCATCAAGCCTTTTCATCAAGTCATAGCTTCCATTTTTCTTGATTACCAAGGCATTATGCCAAGGTGTTTTATTTTCAACACCTGGTATCAAATTAATGCTTATTTTTTCATTGCTATGGCTGTGGATGCTCAATCTGATGTATTCAGGAAAAAACTCCTGAATAAGATTGCTGTATGCTGCGCTCCTCTGCATCATCAGTCGACTTTTTTCCTTGCAGAGCTTCACCTGACTGGCTGTAGGCCTTAGAGGAAAAAACATATCCTGGGCAATGAACAATGAAATTGAGCAAT
>VGKX01000235.1 GCA_016866895.1 Candidatus Parvarchaeota archaeon | reverse complement strand
AAGAAATAAAGAAGTGAATGCGTGTAAAGGCGATGGAAATTATAGCTTGTTCCGAGAAACAGGTTTGCGAACCAGCTCGCAGGCAGGTCCATGTCAGGCAGGAGGCCGGCAATTCCTGCAATCAGGACATACCATGTTGAGAACTTTCTTCTGGCAAAGTAATCTCTGTATAGGTCAGCGGCAACAATTGTGAGTATTACATGGGTTACAGCGTATGGCATTGAACAGCGAATTCACTTTATTCTTAAATAATTTTCCATGGATAGCATTCAGCCATTTTTCCTACCCTCTTTTCCGCTCATTCTGCCACAACTTTTAAATAATCAATATGCCTCAACCAGAGCATGCCATTTGCTGACTTTGACAGGAAGCTGAAAGACATAAACAGGCTGAGGCAGATACTTGATGTTCTTGTGAAGAATGAGCTTGGCTTTTTTGTCGAGTCACTACGGCTAAAGAAATTCCTCCCGCTGAGGAAGACAATCCACACTGAGCAGTTTATCAGATATGACACCCAGCCATACAGGATGGTTAAGGTCATGGAGGAGCTTGGCGGGACATTCATAAAGCTTGGTCAGCTGCTGAGCATAAGGCCTGACCTTGTGCCAAGAGAATACTGCAACGCATTTGCAACCCTGCAGGACCAGGTTCCGCCATTTCCGTTTCCGATTGTCAAGGCAATTGTTGAGAAGGAGCTGGGCCGGAAAATCAGCCAGGCATTTATCTCGTTTGATACTGAGCCGATTGCAGCAGCGTCTATTGGCCAGGTTCATTTTGCAAAGCTCAGGAACGGCCAGAAAGTTGCTGTAAAGGTGCAGAGGCCGAATGCTGAAAAGATTTTCAGGACTGACATTGACATGATGTACTTATTTGTCTATCTTCTAGACAAATACCACCACAACAACATCATCAACCCAAAGCAGATTGTTGAGGAATTTGAGGACTACACAATAAAGGAGCTTAATTATGTCAATGAGGCGAAGAATATTGAGGCGTTTTGCAGGAATCTAGGGGGAAGCGACCATTCCAGGGCGCCAAAGGTTTTCTGGGACCTCACAACTGAGAAAGTGCTCACAATGGAATACCTTGAGGGAAAAAAGCTTTCGGTTCTCCTGAAGGCAAAGAAGCAGTTTAACAGGAAGATAATAGCGCGAAACATTGT
>VGKX01000234.1 GCA_016866895.1 Candidatus Parvarchaeota archaeon | reverse complement strand
CGTTTTACCACGAGGTTTTTCGTGAACTTGACTCGGCTTTGTCCAAGTAAGATCCCCCTCCCTTTTCCCTTGTGGTGTATTACTCCACTGTTCAAAACTTTGCTTTCCAGGGATAAGTTTGTCCCCTTGAGCCGCGAGCAAACCATGAATCTTTTCAATCGCATTAAACAGTCAACGGACGTGTTAAATTCCCGACTTTTTGTGGTTCTTGCTGCGCAGGCCAAAGGCTGGTCTTTCGCTCGTGAGCTCGAGTTTTTGGAGGCCGGTAATGTGTTTTTTCCCCCCCTTCAGTTCAGATCTTGCCCTATATGCCACGTTATTACAGGTAATGGCCAAAATGAAAATTACCTCAAGGTTGCCAAGTTGTTTAACAAGCGAGAGCAGAAAAAGGAGGACGAGCGCGAATTGAGAGGATTGGCTAAGAAGCCGGCATTCAAGCCTCGCTCTTTTGGCGGGAAACATGGCAGTTATGCGGCCAATAAGCCCGCTGCTTTTGGCTCCGCGGGTCAAGCCATCGCTGCCGGATATGGGGGTCCCTCCGGGTATGCCGGGGCTGCTGGTCAGTCTGGTCACGCTCCTCAACCCCGTCAGCCTCTTAACAAGGCTCATATTCGTTGCCACAACTGTGCGCAGTTTGGCCATTTTGCACGCGAGTGCAACAACAAGCCGAATAACTCCATGTAAGTTTATTTGTTGCTGCTGGAAATAAATCCGCCCTTTGTTGTCTATATTTTTGTTTATAATACTGTTGACCAGGGTTTCATTGGCCTCAAAACAACTTAGCAATAATTTTTCTCCTGAAGGGATTCATTGCAAGGCGGATTTCTGGGAACACACTCTCAAAGCTGGGCCCTGGGTTATGGAAATTATCCGGCATGGTTATAAGGTGCCTTTCATCTCTGAGCCTGACCAAGATGTTCTCCCCAATAATGCGTCTGTCCGTGACAATATGGAGGTTACAGAAGGGTTAATTATGGAATTGTTGCAACAAGGAGTGCTCAAAATGGTTTCTACAAAACCTCATTGCGTCAGTCCATTGGGCTTAGTCACAAGAGTCATTAATGGTGAGGAAAAGCATCGTCTGATTTTCGATGGCTCAAGGCTCATCAATCAATATGTTGATCCCCCAACTGTCAAATTGGCGTTTCTTCAAAAAGCCCTGTTAAAAATT
>VGKX01000233.1 GCA_016866895.1 Candidatus Parvarchaeota archaeon | reverse complement strand
GCATGATTCGGGTATTTCATTGTCCAGTAGACTCCCATTGTATCAAGCATAATTATGCTCAGGTTTGCAGAAACATCTTCCGGCAGGTTTGCCATTTCCTCAGCCATCACTCCCATTGAGTATGAGTTGTGCACGATTATGTCATTTGCCACAAAATTATGGCTATCCTCAACAGTAATATCATAGACTTTTACTGTTTCGTTTATCCTCTCAATTTCTGCAATTTCATCCCAGAAAATATCTGATTTTGACAAAGCAAGCAGCATCTCATTCTGCTCATATGTTGCTATCTGCAGCAGTTTCTCTCTGGTTGTTGAATAACTGGTGGTTTCCCTGTATGCCTTTGGGTAGGCATATCCCACAGCCCTGCCGATTGCAGCCCAGTTTTTTGGCTTGTATTTCAGCCAAAGTTCTTTAGGAATAGTGTCAATGTTGGAATTTCTCCTGATGCCTTCCATGCCTAAAAGCGCCACTTTCTGCCTGTCTGCCTTCTGGCCAAAAAAGCCGATGTTCCTGATGAATGTTTCAATAAACTCGCCCTTGATTTCCAGCTCGAATGCCCTGCCGAGCTTTGACTGGGTCTTTTTCCACCTCAGAATCCCAACAACACCAAACCTGAGAAGCAGATGCTGGACCTGTCTTGCAAGCTGTTCAGAGACAGACGAGTAGCTGATTCTCCAGCTGTTTTCCATTGAATTGTGATAAATGCTGCCGTCGCAGGAAAATAGCCTGTTCAGGAAGAGTGCCAATTTTTCCCTCGGAAGCCTGAAAACCACTTCCGGAATAAATTTAGCAGCTGATTTCTTCCCATAAAGCTGAAGAGAGTCAAGCCATTTCCTCAGAGAATTCCTTCTGTCAAATGCAATTCCACGAGCAAAATGCCCTTCTGAATCCCTGAATTCCTTTTTTATCTGCCTTTTTCTGCCATGATCAACAACATGGTAATTGAATTTTCCATGCCTTAATATTTCAAGTCTGCTGTCAAATCCGGCTATGCTTTCCCTGAAATCTGCCACAATTTCGCTGTCGGAATTGCAGAACAGGATGAAATTGTTTCCAAGATGCCCCTCTGCAATGATGTATGCCAGAATTTTCACCTGCTTATCCGGCAGAGGCTCGCTTCCAAAAAACGGCTGGATTCTGGCTGTGGCAACTCTTGAGCCCCTGCTCAGA
>VGKX01000232.1 GCA_016866895.1 Candidatus Parvarchaeota archaeon | reverse complement strand
GCTCGCCCGTAAGTGGAAGCGCGTTCCCCTGCTTGCCCTGACGCACGGGCAAAGCGCCACGCCCACCACGGTGGGCAAAGAGCTTCATGTATTTGCGATGCGGCTCCAGCGGCAGGCAGCAATGCTCAAAAATCAGCCGATTCTTGGAAAATTCAATGGTGCTACAGGGAATTTTAATGCCCATTTGGTGGCTTACCCACAATTGAATTGGAAAAAACTGAGTAAGAATTTTGTTCAGAATTTGGGGCTCACTTGGAACGAGTGGACCACACAGATTGAACCGCACGACTCCCAGTCCGAATTTTACGACAACGTGGCGCGGTTCAATGCCATTCTTTGTGATCTGGCGCGCGATCTATGGTTGTACATCAGCCGGGGGATCTTTGCTCAGCGCGTGGTTCAGGGCGAAGTGGGGTCTTCTACCATGCCGCACAAGGTGAATCCTATCGATTTTGAAAATGCGGAAGGAAATCTTGGTCTTGCCAACGCCCTGCTTAGGCATTTTTCAGAAAAGCTACTGCAGAGTCGGCTGCAAAGAGACCTGACAGACAGCACCGTGCAACGGAATATTGGAACCGCCCTGGGATATAGCCTTTTGGCCTATCAATCAATACTCAAAGGATTCCAAAAACTTGAGTTGAACACAAAAGTTATACAAAAAGAACTGGATGAAAATTGGGCCCTGCTTGCTGAACCGATTCAGACAATACTGCGCAAATATGCCGTGCCCGGCGCTTACGAAAAACTAAAAACCCTGACCCGCGGCAAGGCCGTGACGCAGGAAACGGTGCGGGCATTTGTTGCCTCTTTGCCTCTGCCGGCTCCAGAAAAAACCCGCCTCCAGGCGCTCACGCCCGCAACGTATCTGGGCCTTGCCACCGATTTTTAAAAAAGGAGCGCAAGACCCCCCGGATTCCCCCATCTGAATTTGGAACCACCAAAAGACGGTGAGCTTTTTCTTGAGAAGCACCCACCCAAGGAGTACAATGGGGCCAATGAAAACAAAAAAATTCAAAGCAAGCCCCCTTCACTGGGGCATGGGAGCAGCACTTGTTTCCACCATTTTCATTTCCACCTATTCCACCTTCAGCAAGGTGCTTTTGCAGTATTTTTCCACGCACTCGCTGGCAGCCCTGGCCCAGGGGTTTTCTGTCCTTACGCTACTTTTTTTCTTTG
>VGKX01000231.1 GCA_016866895.1 Candidatus Parvarchaeota archaeon | reverse complement strand
CAGAAAAATTTGGCTTTAACTCAAAATTTTGCAAAGCAAAATTTTGGTTTATTCCGTTTTGCATGGCAAAGATTTCTGGATTGATTGGATACATCTGCTAAAGTTGCGCTATGCAAAACGGTTTAAGCCGAAACATTATGCGCTGGTACCTGCGTTGGCGAAGCAAACGCTCACAATTGCCCAGCGCTTAAGTTTCGGATAAGGGGGGAATAATTTTTTAACACCAAGATCAGCCGCCGTTATTACAGGCAGAAAGGTTATTACGGACAGAATCTTGCCATTTACACACTCTCGTCTAATTTGTTTTTTTCATCATCCTTCTTTTTCCTTCTCTTTGGCCTGTTTTCCTCTTCAACCCTCTGCGCCAGCCTTGCCTTCTTCTTTGCCCACTGCACAGGGTTCTTGATAGAGGCATGAAACGCCTCCATCCTGCACTGCGGGTAGAAGCCATAGTACATGTCATTCATGCAGTTTGGCGGAGGCACAACCTGCTTTCTTTGCCTGAAGTACCTCAAATGCCCTACAATGTATGTTTCCCTCATTGGCTCAGGATTCCTCTTGTTCCATTCAAGTATGAATTTTTCCATGTCATCATGATTCCAGCCAACGCTCGAGAGGAAATTTACCAGGATGAAAAGAAACCTTTTCCTTCCATCCCTCAATCCCTTTAATCCATGCTGTATGCATGGCGGGAAAAACTTTTCAGGGATAGCAGTCGCAGGAAGCTCAAAGCCCCTGTTTTTTCCCTGCAGCATAGCCTTTGTCTCATCATCCTCCTCAATTTTCGGGCTGAAGTCATATGCCTGCACAATCAGCTTGCTTGCCTCTCCCTTTACAGCCTTTGTCGAATCAAGAAACCTGAACTGGCTTACTTTCACAGGATGCCTTGCCTCATTGATGCTGAACGACATCACTTTCGCCGGGTCAATTGTGACTGAAACAAGGCCTGACTTTTCATTGAAGGAATACGGCATCCTGTACAGATGCCGGGAAGAAATAAGCACTGTGTCAATGTCAAGGAATGGCTCTGCATTGAGCAGCTGTTTTTTCCCGAGCGACTTGTCATTGGCATAGTATATTATCTCGCTCTCCTTTGCCCCTGTTTTCTCGAGTATTCTCCCCAAATCCCCATTTTCAAGCTCGAGTATTTTCTCGCCCAATGGCCGCTTTATCATCT
>VGKX01000230.1 GCA_016866895.1 Candidatus Parvarchaeota archaeon | reverse complement strand
TTTTTCTTTCCCTTGTCCTGCATGCACTCCTGTAGTGCCTGCGTCAGTTTTTTCTTGTCCATCTTTTTGCCCTCCTGCTTTTCTTTGAGCAGTGATTGACGGGAAAACTAGCAAACAGTTTTTTTGCTGATGCTGTTTTTTCAAGCCGCTGCAGCCTTGCAGCCGTGCTGCTTGAGGCTATTGTTAAGGAGTGAAAGATTTATAAGCATACTTTAGGCCTGCGCTTAAGCCCTTCAGGATGCCTTTGATTTATTTGCTCTTTGATTTTCTTTGCCTGGATTTGGCTGCTGCAGGCCTCCTTAAATAGAAGTAAGCTATTGCAGCTGCGGCAAGCAGGGCAACCAAAAGCAGGTATTGGCCACCCTCCATTCTAATCCCTGCTGCCATATTCAAATTTCCCGAAGTTGCCTGGAGGTTTGGGGGCTGCCATGGGCGCACAAAAAAGTGGTGCCTGGATTCAGGGTCAAAAATTCCGACCATGTATTTGTCATCATAGCAGCTCACATGCCAAAAATAAAGCCCGTACGAAAAATTCCCCGTGTATGAGACGCCCTGCCCTGAAACAAGCACTCTTGGGCCATCTGAAAAGACAAGTGGGGAATCGTAAATGCTTTTGTTATGTACCCACATGGAGCACTTGAAGCTCTCGTTGATATTGTATCTGGCCACGTAATTCATTGTCACCTCCACGCTGTTAATATATGGGTCTGGCGAATAGTAGAACTGCCCGTTTGGCGGCTCAGTTTCTGTTGTTATCCCAGGCACCCTGTTTAGCACCTTCACGGGTGCGGAAGTGGCAGCCTCACCATAATTAAGCCCGTCGAATGGCGTAACCTGGCAATAAATCTCATCGTTGCCATTGAACTGCTTTCTGGTCAGGTTTCTTTGAGGGAAAAAATATTTCCCGTTCCTGTACCAAATATATTTGAAAGTTACCGGCTTTGGCCCGTCGGGGTCAAAAAAAGTGCCATTAAAGCACTTTACAAGCGTAGAATTGTAGTAAGCAGGGGGTCTGGCAGGACAATGGGTTTTGAGGCAACTGGCGGCACGTTTGTGACTTGTGAATAGGCTGTTGTCTGCAGCCAAATTGCCAAAGTGATGAAGATAACCAAAACTGCTTTTCTTGTGCAAAAAGTATTATTGACCAAGTTTTTTGCCTCCTGTAATAATGTTTATTTAATGTTTA
>VGKX01000229.1 GCA_016866895.1 Candidatus Parvarchaeota archaeon | reverse complement strand
CAATCCTCCCTAAAACCTCAAATCCCTCCTTCCTGACAAACTCCTTAAGCTCATCTGAAATCCTGCCCATTTCCCTTGCACGGGCCGCAACATCCTTTGACTCGTTGGCAAGAAATTCCTGAAGCACAAAATAAGCCCTTTGCGTGGATTTCACTGCATTCTCATAGCCTGAATCCCACCGCGCAATAAAATACTCAACATCCTCATATTTTTCAGGAGCCTTTGCGCCGTCAGCCAGCCTTGAATATGTTTTTGCATAAAGCTCCCTGTTGCCTTCCATCAGGCTTTTTGCTCGCGGAGGAATATTCGGGTTCGGCAGCTGCGCATTCTTCAGTTGTTCAATTGCTTCAAGCACAAGCTTCCTCTGCTCTTCAATTCGTGCCTTGTAATTGCGCAGCTCATCATTCACAGTCCTGAGCTTAATCTGCTTAAGGTCATCAATCCATTTTTCAAACTCAGGCAAAGAAACAGCCCTTTCCCTTTCCTCTTTTTTTGGCCTGAAAATCTGGCCTATTGCGCTGAAAAAGCCCATAGCAACCAATTTCATTCGAATGAATCCAGACCCCTTCGTTCGAATGAATCCAACCAAACTCACTCAAATGAATCCAACCGAACCCGTCTATTTACACTCATTCAACTCTATTCTTCAGGAGAATAAACCAAGAATTTATATGCTTTTTGTGTTTATGATGCCGCATGGCGCATGGCAGAAGGGCAAAAGGCAACGATTTGGGCAGAAGGGCAAAAAATTCCTACTCCAAGAAGCCGGAAAAATTCAGGCAGATTGCAGCTGAAAGAATCGGAATACTGTTTGAGCAGGCAGGAAAAATATACTCATACGACCCTCTGCTCTCTGACAGGTATGTTTTTCTCGCAAGAAAAATCGCAATGAAATTTAGGATAAGGCTGCCTGCCGAACTGAAAAGGAAATTCTGCAGGCATTGCCATTCATTTTTAATGCCAGGCAGGAACTGCAGGATTAGGGCACACCAGGGCAAAATGGTTTATTACTGCCTAAACTGCAAAAAGCACATGCGCTTTCCCTACATCCGCGAGCAGAAGGAGAAGAGGAACAGACAAAGGAAATTAGTTTTGCCGCCGACATGCGAGCATTTTAGGCGAAACACAACTCATCGCAAAGGCAATTAATTTTCGTCGGGAATATGCTGAGCGATAAGCAATTTATCTCTGCTTTATCA
>VGKX01000228.1 GCA_016866895.1 Candidatus Parvarchaeota archaeon | reverse complement strand
AGGAATCGTGCTTGCCGGAGTCTACATGTACATCAAATCAAGGAGGGGGAAGGGGCTTAAGAAATAAGCTGCGCAGTGGGGCAATGCAATGACAACATTGTTTTTTTCCGCCAAATCAGATATTTAAAATTATTGTGGGAAAATAGTACAGTAAATAGTACAGTAAAAACGCGGAAAATAGCTTTTGGGGTTTGATAAAATGAGAAAAATATTGCTTTTGGCTCTTATTGTTGCCGCAATTGCGGTTTTTGCAGGCTGCACAGCATTCCAGAAGGGGTGCGCAAAGGACTCTGAATGCAAGGACTGGCAAAAATGCGACGTTGGCAAAAAAGCCTGCGTTGTCAGGGAAGGGTTTTGCCAAAATGACGGGGAGTGCGGCGACAGCCTGAAGGCCTGTACTCCAGACACGCATATTTGCAAGTACAAGGCAGGCAAGTGCAGCAGCGAAGTTGACTGCGAGGCATGGCAGACTTGCTCGACATCAGCAAACGAATGCAAGCCAAAGGCGGGCTTTTGCGACTCTGACAGGATGTGCAACCAGAACACGCAGGTGTGCAGCCCCAAAAAGCACCAGTGCGTGCCAAAGGCTGGCTCCTGTCGCGACCAGTTTGACTGCGAGGCTTGGCAGTCGTGCAACACAAACACACAAAGATGCGTGCCAATTGAGGGGAGATGCGACATTGAAGTCGACTGCACAGGCTGGCAGACTTGCAACCTGACAACCCACTCGTGCAGCATTAGGCCTGGGTTTTGCCAAAACGACCTGGACTGCGAGGCTTGGCAGGTTTGCGACAGCAACATAAAGCGCTGCGTTGTCAATCCCGACAACTGCATCTCCGATGAAATGTGCAAGCCTTGGCAGCTTTGCAACTCAAAGACCAACAAGTGCGAGTCTAGGAGGGGCTATTGCGATGCCTCGTCCCAGTGCGACAAGTTCCAGTTCTGCGAGCCAAACTCGCATACTTGCCAGGCAGTGGCTGGAAGGTGCGCAAATGACAATGACTGCCCGTTCTACCAGGTTTGCACCCCCGATGAAAACAGGTGCCAGACAAGGCTTGGCTACTGCACAAGCACCGCTGATTGCACTGCAAACGAAAGGTGCGACACAAGGGAGGGGGCAGGCACGCTCCACAGGTGCGTGCTTATCACCTGCGCCGCAGACTCGGACTGCCCGGGCTCAACTTGCAACATAGAGACAAACAGGTGCA
>VGKX01000227.1 GCA_016866895.1 Candidatus Parvarchaeota archaeon | reverse complement strand
CTTGGGCTGATAAAGCCGTCGCGTATTTTGTCCTCAAGCCCCTTTAGCTCGCTGCCTATTTTTGAGTTGACAAGATACCTCACGCTCACAGTCGGCCTTTGTGGCAGCCTGCCTTCATCCTGCTGGTTTGTTGCCGCCTGGACTGTATTGTCCGGGGCCTGACCATGCCGCTCAATTTTTGAAACCTCTGCACTAATCAGGGAATTGATTTTCCAAAAATGATTCTCAATGCTTTGCGGCTTATTCGAAAGCGCCGGTTTTGAGCGGATGCGCCGGCCCAGTTGCAGATTATTGAAAAGGCGGCCAGTGCGCTTGCTTGTGTTTTTTTTCTTTGCCTGCTTGGCCTGATGCCTTGATGGTTTTTTTGACTTGAGGCTAGGTTTTGCTTTGGAAGAATTTCGTGTGCGGCACAATAATGGTTTTTTCATCTTGCTGCGGCTTTTTTCA
Source organism: Candidatus Parvarchaeota archaeon (assembly GCA_016866895.1). Taxonomy (NCBI): domain Archaea; kingdom Nanobdellati; phylum Candidatus Parvarchaeota; species Candidatus Parvarchaeota archaeon. The sequence continues at coordinate 761 of VGKX01000227.1, read as the reverse complement.
GGCTTGTGCTTTGCACGCCCGTGTTTTGCCTCGGCCCTGTGTTTTGCCCCAGCCCCGTGTTTTGCTTTTTTTGCTGCCATCCGCATGTGTGTTGCGCAGACCTGATATTTATTTGTTGGTCTTGGAGAAGAACTGGCTTGCGTATTTAACCTGACATGCGATTGATTTGCGCATGGCAGCTGAAAAACAGTCAGGCACCTGAAATGTGGGCATGGGCTTTCAGGTATTCGACCGACTTCTTGGAGAAAAACGCGCCTTTGAGTGTGCCGTTATGTTTTGCATCATAGTAGGCATGGAGTATTTCTGAAGCGCAGTGCTGGTTGTCAACTGCCCTGACAACTATCTCATTGACAGGCATGTCAAAGTTCTCGCCTTTTGCAATTGCCTCAAGCAGGTAGTCCCGTGCCATATCCGAGTTTGTGATAAACCTATTTGCCACGGCTTCTTTAAGGACTGGAGGCGCGATGCCTTCTGAAAGCAGTAGCGCCATTGCTGCAGTGCCTGTGTCAATGCCTTGGGCCTTTAGCTGCAGGATTACACCTGAAATTGAAAATTTTGGATAGCCTTTTTGGACAAGCTCCTGCGCCTCTTTCTGGCTTGAAAGCAATGCATAAACCACTTTTACATTCTCATCGGAAATAAGCCCCGAGGCCAATGACCCGTAGGGTGTTTCGTCAAGCTGGACTGCAGACAAGAGCTTGGAGCGGTCAACCGAGAGCTTGCGATTGGCAAACTCGTTTACGGCGGTTTTTGCGTTTTTG
>VGKX01000226.1 GCA_016866895.1 Candidatus Parvarchaeota archaeon | reverse complement strand
AAGGCTACCAAGTCAACCGGAAGCACATCCAGAGGATTATGCGACGGTTGGGGCTTGCAGGAGCCGTGCCAGGTCCCCTCACCTCAAAACCGCATCCAGAGCACATAAAATTCCCTTACCTCCTAAGAGGGGTCGTGTTGACAGGGCCTATGCAGGTGTGGAGCACCGATATCACGTATATACGCCTTCCGGACGGGTTTATTTACCTCGTTGCCGTGATCGATTGGTTCAGCCGCTTTACCCTGGCCTATCGGCTATCAAACAGCCTGGAAACGAGCTTTTGCTTAGAGGCCCTCAAAGAGGCTGTAGAAAAGTACGGCAAGCCAGAAATCCTCAATACCGATCAAGGCACACAGTTCACCTCACAAGAGTACATCGCCGCTGTCTTGGGCTTTGGGATTCAATTCAGCATGGATGGACGAGGGCGAGCCTTGGACAACATCTTTGTAGAGCGTCTCTGGAGGTCTGTCAAATATGAAAATGTCTACCTCCAAGATTACCAAAACATGCTGGGGGCAAAAAGAGGCCTGGCGGATTACTTTGACTACTACAACACGAAGAGACTTCATCAATCCTTGGAGTACCGAACCCCTTATGAAGTGCACTATGCGCTTAAAAAATAAAATGGCTGGGTCGCGCGCCCGCGCGCGCACAGGGGTACCCCCGTGCTACTCCTCTTGTAGAGCTGCTCTATATTGGGCTATGACCAGGTGGGAGGTGCTTTGTTGCTATAGCAAACGCAAAACACTCACAAAAGACTGCTGCAAATGGCAACCTAAGGACAGGTTAAAAGTTAGAGATCTAGAAGAGGGCTTTAGAGGTGGCAATGCGGCTAGTTGGAGAGGGTGTGAGTCTGAGTTATGGCCGCATTGCGAAGAAGCTCTTGATCGGGGGCTCCGCCCCCAATACCCCCGCCAAAGGGGCAAGCCCCTTTGGAAACCTGCTTTTTTTAGCACTATTAATTCGGTCCAAAAGGTGGCATTTCTATTTTGCGTTGACAAACGCTCACAAACCTCTTGCCAAAAAACGGAACACTTTGATAGGCTGCCCAATCAGCAGCCGATTCTCCCCCTGAAGGGGGAGCAGAGAAACGGAGAAGCAAACAACTTCCGGCTAAAAAGCTGTCCAGCCAACGGGGTCCACCTTAATCCATTACGATGCACAGGGTGGAGCTCACCTGATTCCTGCTAGACCCAAGATTGACTTATGAACAAGCTCTTTG
>VGKX01000225.1 GCA_016866895.1 Candidatus Parvarchaeota archaeon | reverse complement strand
TATCTTCATCCAAGTACAACCGCCAGCCCTTGCCTTGCAGGTCCTTTTTTGTACGGGTTTGGCTTTGTAGGTGCAGGATGGCAAGGCCGTGAATATAAACGCCTGAGCAATTAGCATTGTATTCATTCAAAAATAAACAAGCATACGCTGCCACCTGGCACCAATGCGATTGATGCACCTGCTTTGAGGTCTTGATATCTAACAAGTAGGTTTTGCCGTCAATCCTGATCAAGCGGTCAACAGTTCCGGCAAAATCAGGCCCGATCACTTGGAATTCACTTTGTAGAATTTCCGGTTGTATTGTTTCCATAAAATCAACATAGCGAAGGAATAGGCCCCACTGCTTGGCGGAGTACTTAGGCTCGTTTTGGGCGTTCAACAGGTTGATTTCCTGCCCTTCATCATACCATTCCGTTAGCTGATGCACCACGCTTCCGTCATTGCCTGCTTCATCCCTTATATCTTCTGAATTGGTGCCATTCTGCTGCAACCACTTCAGGAACTGCTTTGATTTTGGGAAGTAGTCAAGAATAGTTGTAACACTTGGCACCCATTGCTGGGTTTGTTCGTTGAAGTAAAACCGCCCACCTTCCTGGAAGGTGATGCGGTCCTTATTAATTAGGTACTGGGTCATGGTTAAAAAGGTATTTCTTCATTGAAATCCTCCGCATCCTGAACAGGCGGCTGGCTGAATACTTCTGCAGACTTCATGAAATCAAGGGCCTTATTGTATAGCCATTCGTCACGCTGGCTGGAATCCCACTGCATCACACCCTTTACCTTAATCTGAACCATTGAGGGGATGCCGTGGGGCGTTTCCTTGGTGTACTTCTTGGCCACTTTGTTGCCGTACTGCGTCAGGGCGATGCCTGCAACAGTTTTGTTTGCCTGATCTTTGAAGTGATAAGGGCGGAGGGTTAACGGGTTGCCCTTGGCGGTGTTTTCTAAGGCCATTAATAAACTAGCAGCATAGCGGCTGCTGAAAGGCATTTGGATATTATAATATCCTTCCTCGTCTTTCAGCTTGACTTGTAAGTCCTCACCAAATTCGTGGCTGCGCTTCTCAATTTCCACGATTACGCCAGTCACGTCCTTGTAAAAGAATTCATAGACTAGGGCATTTTTTTTGTTCAATCTTTCCTTTGCCCCTTCTTGTGGTGTTTTGAAGGTTTCTACTAGTAACCCTTCCCGAATACTAAACCACTTGCTTTGTGTGCCGTTGCCGGCTGGA
>VGKX01000224.1 GCA_016866895.1 Candidatus Parvarchaeota archaeon | reverse complement strand
CCAGACATGCTTGCCGGTTTTTTTTAGTTGATTTGGCTTGATATGCCTGTTTTCACTTGGCGTAACTTGTTTTTCGTTTCATTTTAGTGTTTATTGGTTGTGTTTGCAGAGGACTTTCATTGACTGGTTGTTTTGCATAGTTATATACACAAGCACACTTTATGGTTTAAAAATACTTATCCCCTAATTCAAGGCAAGTTTGAACGTGGGGTGCTGATTCAGTCCAGGGAGATTGATGGTATAAAAAAAGAGCCGAAAGGCCTGACCAGGCTTGTTGCAAAGGCAAAAAAATCAATTGGAGCCTGAGAGGGTTTGAAGCTGCAAAGTCTGCGGCAAAACAAGAAATATGCAAAGTGGCATATAGACATGAGTTCACACTGCAAGAAAACCCAGACGCATGGAGTGGAAGGAACAGGCAGTGATGCAAAAACAGGAAAAGGAATGCGTTTGCAAAAATGAGAGATAGCAATTCGCGGAAAATGGAGGAGTTGAAACAAAAATTGCGCTCAATGCAGCAAGAGGCAAAAAAGCACCTCATTGGTGATGAGCTAAGAAGCGTGAAGTCTGGAATAAGGGTATTGTGCAAGAGGCTTGCCGAGCTGGAAGCGGATGTGGTGGCTTGCAAAGCGGTGCTTGAACAGATTGTGGAGCAGGTAGAGCAACTTGAGATTTCTATAGGGTATGCAAGAAAAGGTGTTTATTGAAGATACGGGAAGAAAAGAATGAGCCTAGAGTGAAGTTAATTGAGAAGGAGATTGAACTGCTTAAAAGGTGATTAAATGGGAACAATGGCACTATTTGATTTTGGAGCTCAAAGGGTAAAGTTTGCAAGGCAAGGATTTGGGGCAAAAAGCCCGTTTGAAGGCAAATTTGCAATGCCAGGGGCAACAACTCCAAACTCCGCAAGGTTCCAAAACATCAGGGCAGGGCATGATTCGCACCACATGGTAAGACATGAAAGCCCAAAGGGAACAGTTGACGAAAAAGTGGCAAAGATAATTATACCCATAGCAAGTTTGCATCCAATAAAGGATAAAAAAAGATTGAGGAGTTGAGGCTTAAAGCATCCGAGTGCGCAACCTCATTGCTTATGACACAGAAGATAACCCATGCCCAAAAAATTCTGGGGCTGGCTGAACACATCACGCACCCCGAGCATGTCCATAAAATAATGACTTCAAAAAGGGAGCTTTTGAACCTCTGTCCCAATCTTGACAATGATTTTGCGTTT
>VGKX01000223.1 GCA_016866895.1 Candidatus Parvarchaeota archaeon | reverse complement strand
AGACCGGCCGCCTTCTGCTCAAGTGCGTCTGAGCCGCCTGCAGCATCCTCAATCACAAATGTTGCGATTAATGCTACAATTCCAAATGCGATTGGCTGCTCGACAAGCTTTGCAGGCTTGAGCTTTTCCGAAACTTCCTGCTTTAGCTGCGCAAATTTGCCCATGTCTTCAGGCATGATTTTCAGTTCAACTGCAACTTGGCCCATTTGAAATGACCTCCTCAAAAAGAATTTTTCTAGGGCCCGACTGCGCCGCATTCAGGGCACTTGTAAGGGTTTGAAATCTGCCTGCAGTGGGCGCATCTAATGATGCTTGCCTTGCCGCAATCAGGGCAGAGGAATTCCGAGTATTCCCTTGACTGTTTTCCGCATGTAGTGCAATTTTTGAGCATTATCTCACCTAGGTAGAGTGAATGCTATTCATGCACCCCAAAAGTATATAAAAAGGAGGGTTTGGAATGGACGCCGTGCTGGATTACTTTATAATGGTCGTTTTCCTAAACGGCATTCCGCACCTGTCGCAATCCGCTGCCCCGCACTTTGTCAGGCCGGCCTCGTAGCGCTGCTTTGAGACCACAGCCCTGCATTTTCCATCGCAAATATAGCAAACGTCATCGTCCATAATTACAACCTCCCAGAATTGCAATATTCTTATAGGCACGCCAGAAAGTTTAGTTGCCAGAGTTAAGCCCAGGATGCGCAAATTCTATTTCCAAGGGCACCATTCACTCAAGCAAGCACAATTTCTGCATCCTCTGGCCCAAACTGAACAGGCTGAATAATATTAAGCATGATGGATGGGAAGTGGGTAAGAAAAATATGTATCGCCCCCGCAGGGATTTGAACCCTGATCTCAAGCTCCGCAAGCTCGCATTCTATCCAAGTTATACTACGGGGGCAGACACGCATGAATCGTTTAGCCACTCAAATATATAAAATCTGGCAAGACCGCCGGATTTAAATACGCCTAAAATTCAAATAGGAAGGCAGGCTGGACAAGGCTTGCGGAGAGAGATTTGATGGGATGTTGCGTAGGCAAAAAGTTCCTGAAAATAATTTTCGGCGCCATTTTCATACTTGTAAGCATGGGCGTGCTTCCAAAATACGACCCGTGGCTGATACTTGGCGCTTTTCTGCTTATTGCAGGTGCCAGCCCGTTTTTGTGCCAGTGCGAGGCATGCACCTCATGCTCAATGGGCGGCAAGAAAAAGTAAATGGCCAGAACAGGCAGGGC
>VGKX01000222.1 GCA_016866895.1 Candidatus Parvarchaeota archaeon | reverse complement strand
AGGCTTGTAATAGGGGAGCTTGACCTCGTGCTTTTTAAAACCAAAAGAGAATAAACAGTTAATCGGAGGTAAAACCATGACTGAAATATTAGAAACGACAATCAAGAAATTTGGGAAAGGCGGCCATATATACGTCCCAAAAAAACTAAACAGATATATCGGTTGCAGTGTCCGGGTAATAATAAGCTCCCTTGATGCGCCTAAGCCACAGACAGAAGCGCCTAAAGTTGAAGCGCCTGCGGCCGCAGCCCCTACCCCAACAGAGCAGAAAGCCTAAAATAAGGAATTAGTTGCCTTGTAGCTGAAAAACAAAAAGACTGCTTGGAAAGGGGACTATTATGGGGGACTACAAATCAGTTAAAGTCTGCGTAAAATGCTACTTTAACAAACAGGATTTTGAAGCTATTGCGGCGGACGCGGTTAAAGCAGGGGTGCGGCATGGGGGACTACAAACCTGGGTCCAGAAAAAAAATGGTTTAGCCGATGAAAAGGTAGCCAACACGGATAAAATACCTAAATTTTTAAAATTTATCTGGAGGTCCTGGCAACAAACAGCAACTTTGAGGCTTGCCAAGGCTGCGGAGCTTGCAAAAAAGGAACAGGAGCTAAAGGAAGAAAGGGCAAAGCTGGGGATATAACGAGGTGGTTAGATGGAGGGAATTAAAACACAGTTCCAAATAGCAGCCCAAAAAATCCGCTTGTTGATTTTGGAGTATAAACGCACCAAATACGCAAACGAAAGTATAGCGGCGGATATATGGTTTGCCACTTTTATGCTGGCTTGCCTTATTGTTTTTGACGCGTTGATTATCCGGGGATTAATTCTTATTTTGATTTTGGCTATAAACTATTTCCTATATTGGAGTGATAAATGGAGTGATAAAAATGGAAATTAAAACCTTTGGCATTGCGGTTTTAATTGCCTGTGTCTGGATTATGGCTTATATCCTTGTGGGAACCGCCATTTACCTGTCCTGGGAAATAGCCGGGCAAAAAACACAGTGTGTTGCAAAATGCTCGGAAATGATAAACAAGGAGTGCAAGCAGCCCTACACTCTAAACAGCTCAGTATATTTGGCATTGCGCCCAATGGCGATTAACGGCTCCGGTTGATTGTCCTCGCCAGGACCGCCATAATGGGCTATTGCGTCTTTTTTCTGTTTTTTATATTCCTGCATTTCCGCGTTTGTTATGCCGTAGTGTTCCCATTCCCGCATTGCAAACCACCCAACAAAAGAG
>VGKX01000221.1 GCA_016866895.1 Candidatus Parvarchaeota archaeon | reverse complement strand
TCCTCATACTTTTCAACGAGTTTTATCCTGAGCATCTTCTCCAGTTTTCTTGCAAGCTTAATGTCAGGCTCATGAACTCCTGTTTCAATTTTATGAACAACCGATTCCCTTTCCGCAACAAGCATTGCAAAATCCTTCTGAGTAAGGCCCATCTGCTCTCTTTTTTTCCTGATTATCTCGTTGAAATTCTCAACTATCAGCTCAACAGGCTCATTTCTGCCGGCATTTGCTGCTGCAATCGAGGCATTTGCTGCACCCGCAGCCTTTTGCGATGGTTGCCTTTTCGGCCCCTGCCTTATTTCGCCAAGCACTTTTCCAAACCTGCAGCAGTCCCGGCAGACACGCATCTCAGTGTCTTCGACTATTGCCCTGAAAAGCCCTGCCTTGGAACCGCACATTTCGCAAGCCATGCTCACACCCCAGAAAGGTATATTTCCATGAAATTTACTCAGTGTATTATCTTCGTCATTTCTGCAAATGGCTTTGCATTTTTATACCTTGCTATGTATTTATTCAAAATCCCCTTCAAAATCAAATTAAGCTTGCCATGCATTCAATTCCCAATCCTCGGCAAAACCAGTAGCGCTGTGCAAAGCTTCAATCCAAATGGAAGGCATAGTCATGTTTAAAAATACAGGCAACTTGTAGATTTGCATGGCAGAAGAGTCATTTATGCTGGTTTCCCTGAAGGAAAGCAAGGCAAAGAGGCTTGCACAGGTCATAAGCAATGAAACCTGCAGGAAGATCCTCGACTTTCTCTCGAAAAATGAGGCAACAGAGACCGAGCTCAGCAGCATGCTTGGCATGCCAATCTCGACCGTGCACTACAATCTCCAGCACCTTGTTGAAAACAAGCTTGTTGTTGCAGAGGAATTTCATTACAGCGTAAAAGGCAAGGAAGTTTTGCATTACAAGCTGGCAAATAAGCTGATAATCATAGCGCCGGAGGAGGCAAGCCCGAAATTAATGGACAGGCTGAAGAAGCTCCTGCCAGTGTCAGTCATAACTCTCGCAGCGACATTCGCAGTCAGCATATTCACGGGGTTTAAGCAAGGCAGCATTTCACTCACGCAAAAGGCAGCCATGCCAGAAATGGCAAGGGCAGCAGCAGACTCTGCCCAGGCATCATCACTTGTGACGCAGGCAGTGGCACAGCAGGCAGTGGCACAGCAGGCAGTGGCACAGCAAGCAGCAGCCACTCCTATATTTGCTTGGCCAGTCAGCAGTATTGCCCTATGGT
>VGKX01000220.1 GCA_016866895.1 Candidatus Parvarchaeota archaeon | reverse complement strand
CACGCTTGGCGCAATCGCGTATATCAAAACCGCAATCAAAGCGCCGGTCAGCGCGGCAGTAGCCCAGACATTGGCACGTGCGCGAGTCTCGGCTCCCATGACCTGCCCTGCCGCATAAATCACGCCTGCAACCACAATCATCAGCATGCATACGACTGGGAGCAGGCTTTGCATTCCAAGGCAAAGCCCTGTCATGGCGTTCATGACATTTGCAATCCCTGTGGCGCTTGCCAAGTAGGGCATGGCAGCAATGAAGAGCAATGCAACCTTTTGTTTCTTGCCCATAAGCAAACCTTTGGCATCATGTGTTGTTACTTGTGTATTTATCTGGTAATCATTATTTAAACCTATCGTTTGCGTCAGAAGAAAAAAATTGGACGCCGGCTCCATTTGCCTCCCGGCAAACGTTCCGTTATTTTTACAAGTAAAAATGCCGGGGGCGAGATTTGTTCAAGGGCTTCTTCAGAAAAGAATGGGAGGAAGCAAGGATGTGCATTTTCTTTCGGAAAATGCATCAGACATCGAGCAAAGCTCGATGCTGAAACCCGCCTTCGGATGTTCTTAGGGGTTTTCCTATTGAACTCGCACGGGGGTTTCCCCCCAACAGGTTAGCAACCTGCCGCAATACCGGGTTATGCGACCCCAGCACTTTATTGCTGGGGGTATTGCCCTCAGGCAATCTGACCCCAGCATTTTCGCAAAAATCTGGGGGAATTGGCTTTTAAGCCAATCAGACCCCAGCGCATTCGTTTTTAGGGTCGAATCAGCCTTTTATTCTTTATGTTGCAAACTCAGTTTGCAACAGCCGGAAAATTTGCGGCCAAATTTTCCGCTTTGCCGAGAATTCATTTTTGCGACCAAGACTGTCCAAGGGTGCTTCGATGTACAATAACTACCTTTCGTGCGAAGTGTGCGGCGCCGAGCTTACGCGGGCCAACCAGAAGCAGCAGATAGACAAGGCCGGCTTCATGCACAGCTTCTGCCAGAAATGCTACTCGGAAAAATTCCCGAAGTAGCCCTGCAGCCACTGCTGCTGGCATACTAGTTTATTTATCCTCTATTCTCTTAGCTAGCCTGAGGTGCATTTGATGGCTGCTTCCAGCGGTTCCGGGCCACTTGGCTCAATAGAGAACATGGTCATGCCGATAGCTTTGGCAATTCCAGTATCACAGGTGAAAACCTGGCTTTCGGCTTATTTCCACCCGGTGGAAACATTCGACTCCAACAAGAAGGATGCAACGCTTGGCGGC
>VGKX01000219.1 GCA_016866895.1 Candidatus Parvarchaeota archaeon | reverse complement strand
ACATGCCATCCTTGTTGCCTTCTGCAGACTGCACTATATTTGTGGTTTTGAAAATCTTTCCGCTTGCTTTGTAAACCTGCTCCCTTTCTTCCCAAGCAGTTTCTGAGTTGAACGCAACGCCCAGGGTTGTTGCCAGCATTGAAGCAGCAAGGTCTTCTGCGTATTCCCCTGACTTCTCTGCCTTTTCGCCATAAGCATGGTGCTCTGAAAGATAGCCATAGGCATCAGTGTCTTTTGGAACTGCAAGGCCTATTGCAGACGAAATAAGCCTGTTCGGCTCGTTTGTTTCGCTTCGTGACACAGAACACAATCTGCCCTGCCTTCAGGTGCTTTAATCCCTGCTCACTGGTCACGATTTTGCAGTTTGGCGGGAAAATGCTTGAAACATAAACCAGGTTGAATTTTTCAATGCCCGCATCCCTCAGCGCTGCCTCAAAAGACGCAAGCCTTTCCTTATGCACTCCAACGCCCTTGACAAAAAACATCTTGTTCGCTATCATTTTGCATCATTTCCTCCTGCAATTTTGCTATAAGCCTCTCCAATGCCTTTTCTATGCAATGTTTATTCCCACTAGCATGAGTTGAATAAAAAATTGATTTAAGCCCCTCGTCCTGGCGCACAGGCCAGCTTACTTGTCAAGCATTTCATTGAACTTGCTTGCCTTTCTGCTCTTCCATCCGCCTGAATGGTAGGCATAGCTTACAATCAATGGCATCGCAATCGTGGCTTCTGAGTAAACCATCTGCTCAAATGCCTCGCCAACCTTGCCCCATGAATGTGCCTCTTTCAGAGTTGAGCCTGACAATCCTCCGTCTCTCTCATCTGCAACTGTTATCTGGACAGCATACTTGTGCATGTCAACTTCCTTTCCCAAAACCTCGCCCGCAACAACAGTGTCCTGCGCAAAATTCTTTGGCACTCCACCCCCAACCATGAACAGCCCGGTCTGCTTTGCCTCAAGCTTTATTTTGGTCAGCTCAAGGAAATCCTTGGCAGAGTCAATGCTGACAACTTTGGCATTCCTGCCATCTTTCTTCTGCTTCATGTACTGGTGATAGATAAGCCCGAATCCCGCAGAGCAGTCTGAGAATGCAGGAACAAATATTGGCACTCCCTTTTTGTATGCAATCCAGATGACTGACTCCTTTGCCTTTGGAAACTTTGAAAGGTTCTTGTCGAGGTATTTGCCCATTTCAACTATGAATTCGCGCGAGGAGTATGGCCTTGGCTCAATGCTGTCAGCAATCCTGCCGGTTGTCAAATCGCACTCCCTCAGCTC
>VGKX01000218.1 GCA_016866895.1 Candidatus Parvarchaeota archaeon | reverse complement strand
TCGCCAAAAACTAGCATTAACAGAACAAGTGCTCCGGCAGCTACCCCAAGATATGCTTCCCCAGCAAAAACAGTCGTTAGGTGGGCAACAAGAAACGACACTGAGATGTTAGATATGTTGCTTCCAATGAGTACGGTAGTTATCATTCTTGCAGGATTGGCCTTTAGCCGAACAAGCTCCTCAGAGCCAAACTTTTTCTCCTTTGACAGGCGCTTGAGCCTCAGCACGCCAAGTGAGGTGAGTGCTGACTCAGATGCCGAGAAAAATGCTGCACAGGCAAACGATAGCACCAAAAGTGCGATGTCTAGCTCGTACATGGTTAACCTTTTTGAAATCTGGTATCTTCTTGACTAGATGTTATTGGATTTTCTTCAGTTGGCCTTATTCTTCAGCAGGCTTAAATAACTACTTGGCCTCACTTCAGGCTTGCGCCCAAAAACTTTCCAGCCGCGCTTGGCCTGACGCAATCTACCAGCCGTAATGTTGGGCCCTTGAATAGCCAAACGCAAGCAAAGCAGGAATTACGTTTTTTGCAAAAAGCCCCGGCCTTGCCAATAACATTTTTCCCCCAACCATTGCTTTTTTGAGTGGGTCAAGAGCGGACAAATCCCGAGGTATTGCATGGGCAATTGTATTCAATTCTTGGTCAGTGAACTTGTATAGGACATTTTTGCCGACAATAAGCTTGCCGTAATCCGGAAATTCGCTTCTCCAGGCGCCTTCGTATTCTGAAAGGCTTGCCCCTGACAAATCCCCGGAAGTTATTGCCGTTTTTGCAACTTTAGCCGCCATTGCTCCCGATGCAAGGCTTAGATGGGTTCCGCCTTCAAAGAGGGGGGAAGTGAATCCTGCCGCATCGCCGACCAGAAGCAAACCGTCCGAATAGGTCCTTGGAAGAGGGCCCGAGGAGGGGATAAGGCCGCCAAATGACTTGAGGATTTTTTTTGAACCCCAGCCCATTTCCTTGACAAACTGGCCCAGGTAACTCTTGATTTTTGCCTTGTCGCGTGTCACCAGGCCCACATTTGCCCTGCCGCCTGATTTTGGAATCATCCAAAGGTATCCGTGTGGCGAGAGCCTGGGCCAGAAATAAAAATCAATAAAGCCTTCTTGGGGAATGTCGTCCATCTCATATTGCGCCCCAAGAACAGTCTCGGATTTTTGCCCAAGGTTTGCAAGCCTTGAGCTTGCCTGGACTACGCCGCTTGCATCAATGACCAGCTTTGCCTTATGGGTTCCGCTTGTGGTTTCAAGCTCCCAGTGCCCGTTGTTTTTTTTCATGGAGCCCA
>VGKX01000217.1 GCA_016866895.1 Candidatus Parvarchaeota archaeon | reverse complement strand
AAGCGCGCCGCCTGCCACATAAACAGCCCCCCTGTACCTGATTTTTTTAATCGCCTCAGTCAGCCTCCTTTTTTCCTGGGCAAAATATTCCCTAAGCCGTTTTTTTATCACACTTTCCGTCTTCAAGTCGCGCTCTATATCCGGGACAATGAACCTTACTTCTATCCTTCCACCCCTTGTCTCCTTGTATCGCGCCCTAATCTCGACCAAAAAATCGTGGGAAACCTGCCTTGTGGAATAAGGTCGCGGGTCAAAATCAGAGAAAATATCGTCATATGTGTCTATGGCGATGCTTATGTCCCTTATGCTTGCCTGCTGCGCCAAAGAGGCCTGGGCCAATGCGCCTGCCTGCACGGGCTTTTTCTGCGACTCTTGCATGCAGCCTCTATTGCCTGCAAAGTATAAAAAACAAGGTCTAGATGGCCCCAACGCCTCATTTGAGAAATGCCATCGGAACCAATAGCTTAAGCTTCAGGCAGCAACCGTGCTTCGAATCGTGTCAGCAAAGCCCCCTGCCTGTTTCTAAAATCACTGGTGCATGAAAGCGCAATTTTTCAGTCAAGGTCTGAAGCAGCATATTCATGGATGCCTAGCTGCCCTGCAAGGGTCGCAATTTCAACAGCCTGCCTTGCCTGTTCCATGTGCTCTTCAAGCCGCAGCTTCATAACCTGCCTTTCGGTAAGCACCGGCTCACCATGTACTGCGGCAGGCTTTTCATAGTACTTGTCAGAGAGTTTTGCGCTCATCTGGTTGACATAAAGCACTGCCACTGGCCGTTTCCCGCCGTCTTGAGCCTTTGTTGCCTCCCCTTGGGCTTGTCCTGTGCACCCAAATGCAAGTGCAAGGGAAAAAATCGCAATAACAAGAATTGCAAGATTCATTCTGGTGCAGGCGCTATTTTTCATAACTGCGCCAAGATTCTTTTCTTTCTCCGCACAATAAAAAACTTTTTCCATTTCAAATCCCAGGACAAATATTTATCTCAAATTTATCTTAGCTTCCAAATTCTGCTATTTTATTTTCGCAAGCGAGTTTTTCAGCTGCCAGATTGTTGCGCCGTCATCATAAGGTCCGAATGCGGAGGCGTAGGCAGGCACAGCCCGGGCCGCAAATTCATCTCCAAGCTCAACTGCAAGCCAGTGCGCCTCACTTGAGCTGTATCTTGCGTAAGCCGCCAGCGCCTTGGCAACATCGGGCTTTGCATGACCAATATCGTTGTCCAGGAAGTTTGCAAGCTGCTTTAGCTTCATTGTGTCTGTTTCAGCTTCAATCTGCGCAACCTTCTTTTCAAGAAG
>VGKX01000216.1 GCA_016866895.1 Candidatus Parvarchaeota archaeon | reverse complement strand
CTTCGGTTTGGCCATGGGCACTGCGATCTTTGATCCTGTGGGCCTTGCCATTGGCTTCATCCCGATCATCGGTCAAGCTAGATACGCTAAGTTAGGTACTCTTGGTAGTCGCTTCATGCGAGGTGGTGAAGCTGGCTTTGTAGGATCTGCTGGCGTTGAACCGCTTATCTATTCTGCGAAAATTCAAGAAAAAGCAGACTACGATATGATGAACTCACTAACCAACATTGCTTTTGGTACAGCTGCCGGCGGCGGTTTATTTGCTATTGGCGGTAAGCTTTACGATGGCTATAAGGGGCTTCGTCAGCGCAGTCACGCCTCTGCTCTTGAAACGGCTATCAAACAACTTGGTAATGGCCAGGATGTTGAAGTAAGCCAGATCGCCACTGTTGGAGCCTCTAATAAAGTTTATGCAGTCAATCCGGATGCTGAAGTCCCGGAGCCTGGAGCAGTCACCCTTGATCCACTAAAACCTGGTGAGCAAGTTTACGATCCATACGTGACGTCGTCTGCTACAAAGTTTGATCCTGATTTGCAGGCATCAAACCCAATCGTGCACTACAGGCCTCATCAAGATGTCGAGACAAGTCTTAGCTTGATGGAGCAAGCCACAGGCCCTACGGCAGCTAAGGTGACTGCAGAGCAAGTTGCTAAAGCAATGCAAGACCCTGACTTTGCCGAAGCCGTAGCCCTGGCTACAAAAAATAGATTGCAAAACAATGTGGCTTTCTACGTGCGCACAAAAGACGGTCAAGTTATGGCTGTCAAAGCAACTCGTGATTCGCCAATTGGGTTGTTGACGTCAAAAGCCTTTGCTCAAAATGGCACGATTGACATGAGCAAGGTGTCGTCAGACCTTAAAGACTTGTTGGCCGTTCATGGCATCTCTGTTGAAGAGGGTTCACTAGACATTTCATACAAGGGTTCGTATCAGCTTGCTAAAAACAACTTGACTCACGTGATGGAAGTCAAGAACGCTATTTTTGATCCAAAGCAAAACCAGCATGACGTGGTCTTTGGTCCTGAAGACTCCATGAAAAATCTTTTTATACAGGACCCTACAAAAGAAGTCTTTAATGATCTAAATCCTAAAGGCAAGCAAGCTGTTGAGTCTGTCTTGTTTGATCCTGACGCGTACTTGCAAACCTATGGCGACGTGTACCACTCATTTGCTGGCTATGACACGGCGTTTGACGTAAGTAACCTTGAACAAGTTGGTAAGCAAGAAGGTACAAATAAGGGGGGTGTTCACCTAGACAAGAACGACAACAGCCCGTACTACGTCAAGTACCAAGGAGTAGACCACTCCTTGAACGAGTGGGTTGCTGCCAC
>VGKX01000215.1 GCA_016866895.1 Candidatus Parvarchaeota archaeon | reverse complement strand
GTCAACTTCGTACAGGCTTGAGTGGCCAAGCCTGCAGGAGCTGATAAAGCCAACCTTTGCGCCTGCATCAGAAAAATGGAGGTGTTCAGGCCTTATTGCGGCAATGAATTCCCCTGTTTCATTTCCGAATTTCACATCCTGCCCAAGAAGCCTGCCATGCCCCTTGACAAGGTTGATTTGGATGAAATTTGCACCCCCCAAAAAGTTTGCCACAAAAAGGGTTGCAGGATAGTCATACACCTGTTCCGGGGACCCAACCTGCAGTATCTCGCCTTTGCGCATGACCACAATCTTGTCGGCTATCGCCATTGCCTCCTCCTGGTCATGAGTGACGTGGATTGCGGTGAGATGTAGCTTCTTTGCCATTTTCCTCAGCTCGTTTCGTAGCTCAAATCGCAAATACGCATCAAGGGCGTTTGTAGGCTCGTCAAGAAGCAGAAGCTTTGAACCGGTGGAAAGTGCGCGGGATACAGCAAGCCTCTGTTGCATGCCGCCTGAAAGCTCCCGTGGTATTGCCTCGTGCCTGTTTTCAAGATGGACCATCTTTAGCATTTCGCTTGCAAGCCTCTTTGACTTTTCAGAGTGCTCGCCTCTTGCCAAAAGCCCGTAGCGGCAGTTGTCAAGCGCGCTAAGATGCGGAAATAGCGCATAGTTTTGGAATACAAACCCTATATGGCGGTCTTCGGGCGCACGCTCCGTCACATCACTTTTCCCGATTGAAATTCTCCCGCTTGTCGGCTCTATTATGCCTGCAATTGATTTGAGAAGCGTTGTCTTGCCGCAGCCGCTTGGGCCCAAAAGCACAACGTATTCGCCGTCTTTTATCTGGAGGCTTGCCTTGTGCAATGCGCGCACGCTCCCATAGTGCTTTTAGATGTTTTTAATTTCAACTTCAGGCATGGAATCACCACTTGCGTTTTTGCACAGAGCGCAGAACAAATACGACAACCAGGGAAATGAGCAGAAGCAGAACAGCCGCCGATGCAGCCTGCGAATTCTTGCCTGCCTTGCTGAGGTTGACAATTAGAAGCGGGATTGTCACAATTGTTTTTGACACAGCCAGTGTGCTTCCAGTTTCAGCAACGCTTCTCATAAAGGCAATGACGGTGCCTGCGATGAATGTTGGCATTATAAGGGGCAGCGTGACTGTGCGAAAAGCGCCAAACGGCTTTGCGCCAAGGCTTCTTGCAACTTCAATCAGGCTCCTGTCAGTGCTCTCAAGTATCTCGCAAACCGAGCTTACAAAATATGGGAAAATGACTGCAATGCTTGTAAACACAAGCAGGATGCGCTCGTCAAGCCTGCCTGCCCAGAATAGCGAAAGTGAGATGCCGA
>VGKX01000214.1 GCA_016866895.1 Candidatus Parvarchaeota archaeon | reverse complement strand
AGGTGCTTGAGTGATTTGGTGAGCGTTGCCGCTTCATCACAAACTGTTTTCATGTCGATCGTTTTGCCACGACGATGCCCGATGTCGGAAGTGATGAGGACTTTGGCTTGCTGGTCGTTCATGCGGTCGGCCAAGGCATGGGCCGAAAAACCCGCATACACGACCGAATGGACAGCGCCGATTTTGGCACAAGCCAGCATGCTGATGGCTGCTTCTGGCGTGTTTTGTAAATAGATTGCCACCCGGTCGCCCTTTTTAATGCCCAGATGCTTAAGGCCATTGGCAAGACGGCAAACTTCGCGGTTGAGTTGGCCATAGGTTAGACGGCGTTTTTTTCCCATGTCACTTTCCCACAAAATGGCAGTCTTTTTTTCGGTTGCTGTGCCCAAATGTCGGTCTATCGCGTTGGCAACAATGTTGCACTGCCCGTCTTTGAACCATTGATAAAAAGGGGCTTTGCTTTTATCCAGAATACTTTTAAAAGGCTTGTACCAGGAAAGTTCTCGCGCGGCTTTTGCCCAATACGCCAGGCGGTCTTTTTCTGCTTCGCGCCGAGCCTTGGCGGCATTTTTGATCACCGCATGCTTCAAGACAGAAGCTGCTGGCTTATAGATTTTTTTCTCGTTCTGCAGCACCTCGGTGGTGGCTTTTGCAGAGGCCAAAGACGCTTTTTTGGATGTTTTTTTGGTTTTCATAAGTTTTTTTAGTGAAGTCCACCTCATTTTTACCCCACCCATTTAACATGTAAAGTTAAATTTGCAGGGTGGGCTTAGGCATATTCTTCAAAAAGGGATGAAATATCGATGGCTGTGATGCTTTTAGAAGTTAAGGGGCCATTTGCAAATTGAGGCAGAGTTTTTTCATAAATATCTGCAGCCACCTGATAAAAAACACCAATAGGAAGTTTTTCTGTTTCTTGCACTTTTTCCAAGGCTGCCTTCCAATCCGATGTATCGTGACCAGAAGCCGCAAGGTCGTAGCATTTTTCCTGATAATAGGGGTAGGTATGAATTTTGTCGTAAGTCACGCAGGGCTGCAGCACGTCGATGAAGGCAAACCCCTGGTGTTCGATGCCCTGTTTGATCAGCGCCATGAGGTGTGGCAGGTTGCCCGCATACCCACGAGCCACGAACGAGCACCCTACTGAAAGGGCCAACAAGATGGGGTTGATGGGCGCATCGGGCGTGCCAAAAGGCGTAGAAGGCGACTTGGTTCCTTTACTAGCGGTGGGTGAAACCTGACCTTTGGTGAGGCCATAGACGGTGTTGTTGCCAACAATATAAGTGACATTGATGTTACGGCGCATGGCATGAATGAAATGCCCCATACCAATGCCGTAGCCATCGCCGTCACCACCTT
>VGKX01000213.1 GCA_016866895.1 Candidatus Parvarchaeota archaeon | reverse complement strand
TCCGATGGCATAGTCTTCTTTTCAAGTCAACATTTTACCAAGACCAAAATTTATCAAGTCCATACCTATTCAATTCGGGTTTTCTTATTTTTCTCAGAAACAATGTAATACCCGACCAGATAAACCCCGCACGCCAGATAAGCAACTACCGTCCCCCACCAAACTCCTAGAGAAGGAAAAGCATAATGCACTCCCAGGGAATAAAAAAGCATTGAACCCAATCCAGCTGGAACATGCTTAATCACAGTATGGGCATACTGCTTTCCATAAGTGTAATGCACAATCAAAACCAATGGAAATAATGTCGAGCCTGTTGACAATATGCCTGCCCATCTTGGGCCAACAGCTCCGGCAATCTCAGTTGTCAATAATATATACGACGCCGTAACAAGTGACCGGAATATTATGACTTTAGGTTCAAAAGCAACGGATTTTGGAACCTTTATTTCAGGGATTTTTTTATAGTAAAGTGCAAAGGCAGGGATGCATATCAGGAAAAGTGCAACCGATGCCAAAATCCCAAAATCAATCGAAGCAAGCAAATAGGATGCCGCAAAATACGCAGGAACTGATATGGCAACCGCAAGGGTAAGGGAATGTTTTTTGAAAAATCCGGATGTGGCAAAGTAGGCAAGTAAAAAAATCTGGAAGGCAACATGGCCCACAAGATTGTAAATCGCACTGTCAGAAGCGAATCCAGGGCTAATTTGAAGGCCATAAAAGAACAGCGTAATAGCTGTGCCTATCGGCAGGCCTGACAAAAACCCGGCTGCTTTTGGGCTGATTCTTTCTGAAACAAGCGTGAGTCCAAGCACTGCAATTATTGAAACAGCGAATTTGACTAAGACTAGGGATTCAAGCATTTTATCGTATGGGCTGGGCACAGCGAAGCTTAAAAAACGTTTATCGCACAAAGTTAAACTCGTCCCACCATAGCTCAACCTGGCAGAGCGCCTCGCTGTAGTTTGCAGCACTGCAAATTGGTGCAGTAACGAGGATGTTGTGTGTTCAAAGGCCCCTTTTTCTTTTGGAAAAGAAAAAGGCCCCTGGGTTCAAAAAGAAAACCCCCGGGCGCTTGATTTCACAAAAAAAGAAAAATTTGCCGAACTAATCACACTGGTGGGATAATTAAAGGAAAAAGTCCAATGTTCTAGCCCCCGTTTTCCAATGGGGGTTTAGAAAGGGGGGCGCACCCCCCTTCTGCCTTGTTCGTCTATCGGTTAGGATCTCGGATTGTCAATCCGGTGAGGCGGGTTCGACTCCCGCACAAGGCGTTGAAACTTTTTCGCGAACGAAAAAACAAAATTGAGTAGCGATTTCCTTTCTCTTTATTGATGCTCAGTTTTCATCCACTGTTTGCCCTTTTAGCAAATCCTCCTTCA
>VGKX01000212.1 GCA_016866895.1 Candidatus Parvarchaeota archaeon | reverse complement strand
AAATGTTTGAATGGATGAAGGACGCTAGGCTCAATGTGCCCAAGCTTTACACCCCCGAGGAGATTGACGGGCCGTGCATTGTAAAGCTTGCAGGGGCCAAAGGCGGGGCTGGATACAGGGTCGTAAAATCAACCAAGGAATTTTACCAGAGATTCAAAAATTCCGATGGATTGATAATACAGGAGTATCTGGTCGGCATACGGGCCTACCCGCATTATTTTTACTCGCCAATTTCAAAAGAGGGCTACCCTGCGGCAGGCGGAAGCCTGCAGCTTATGTCAATGGACAGGAGGGTTGAGACAAATGTTGACGAGCTTTACCGCACCATGTCAGTTGACGTGTGGGTAGACCCAAGCTTCACTATTGTCGGGAACGAGCCGGTTGCAATCAGGGAGTCGATGCTTGGGGAAATATTCGGGATTGGAAAGAGGGTTGTGGAATCTGCGCAGGGGCTTTTTGGCGGCATGCCCGGGCCATTTTGCATTGAGCTTGTGTGCAACAAGGACCTGGAATTTTATGCATTTGAAATTTCAGCGCGCATTGTGGCGGGCACCAATCTTTTCCCCCAGGGCTCATTTTACTCTGCTTATACGTACGACTACCCGGTAAGCACCGGCAGGCGCATAGCAATGGAGATAAAGGATGCCGCAAAGCGCGATTTGCTTGGGCAGGTCATTTACTGAACTGTTGAGGCGGTTGCAGGAGGCTTGTTTGGCTTGACCTAAGAGCCGTATAGATAATATAATAATCCTAAGCTTTGCAATAAGGATGTACTATTTAGTACATTTACCTGAAACCGGCATTGGCCGCAAATTGGTTTCTTGGACCGCAGGGGGGTTTTTTGATGCTTGTGATACCTTCAATAGACATATTGATGGGCAAATCAGTAGTGCTTGAACAGGGAGATGTTGAAAGAAAAAGCGAGTTTTCGCAAGACCCCTTTGAGGTTGCCAAGTATTGGGCAGAGGCCGGATGCCAGAGGGTGCACGTCATTGACCTGGATGGGGCCAGGACCGGAAAGCTTGTGAATATTGAGCTTATTGAGAGGATGGCAAAAGTAGCCCCTCTGCAGGTCGGAGGCGGCATCAGGAACATTGCGGATGCGGAACGGGTTGTGTCTGCAGGTGCAAAAATCATACTGGGCTCCTCGGTTGTCAAAAACCCGGAGCTTCTAATGGAGCTGCAGGGATTCAAAAACAGCCTGCTTGTCTCCCTTGACGCAAGGAAGGGCAAGGTTGTCATACAAGGCTGGCTTGAAAGCACGCAGCTTGACCCTTATTCTCTTGCAAAAAAGATTGAGAGGTATGCAAGCGGCATCATATTCACGGTAGTCGAGAGGGATGGAATAATGAAGGGGCCTGACTTTGAGGCCGTGAAAAAAATGGCAAGCAAAGTGAATGTTCCCGTGTAT
>VGKX01000211.1 GCA_016866895.1 Candidatus Parvarchaeota archaeon | reverse complement strand
CTGGATGCAGGAGTGGGTCGTCCATTGCAAACCGGTTGGCGATGGTCAGGCTGCCCTCAAGTATCTGGCTCCTTATATTCATCGCGTTGCCATCAGCAATCGCCGTTTACTCGCTTTTGACAACCGCGGCTCCATCGAAAGTTCTCTCGTGACCTTCCAATTTCGCGCCTCGGATACCGGTCAACTCAAAACCTGTACGCTTTCCGTCGAGCAGTTCTTTCAGCGTTTTCTGCAACATGTCCTCCCGCATGCCTTTGTCAAGGTCCGCTACTACGGCTTCTTCGGCGCTTCGATCCGCCCCAGGTTGACGCTCTTGCAGAAGTTGCTCGGCACGCCACTCCCTGATCTGGATAAGCAACCACCTGCTTCCTCTCAAGCACAACCCGAGCCTCCTTCCAAGATCCTTTGTCCTTCCTGTGGTCACCCCATGATCTTTCTGAAAAAATTATCCCCGCAGCAATGCCGTTCGCCTTAACTCCCTTGTCTTTCCCTCTCATTTCTTCTGGCAGGTGTCTCTTCTTTTACGCCTGTCTGTTTTGCGTTGCCTTGGCTCTCTTTTCTCTTTGATTTTTCTTTTACAGCCTTGCGTTTCTCATGTAAAATACTTCCCAGATCGTTCTTTATTGGTGGGATGTACTTCCTTTTGACTTTTTTTCACAGTTCCACCTGGCTTCTTTTTCCAAATACGGCTTAGTTCAACTAGGACAGATGCGGCGGCGCTTTCTCCATTTCTTTTCACTTTCTCCACTCCCGCCGCATCAATCCTTAATTCGTTAGCCGCTGGCGCGAAAATACATAACCCGCTTTCGTCAATTTGTTTTGTAAGTTGAGTTTGTTTTTTATCGGTCATCTTTTTCCCCGTTCCCGTTTTCATCTTTTATCGGCTTGAGTCTTCTTTTCAATTTGCGGTTTGTAAGTTTGGCTCTTTCGCTTGTCAGCGTTTCTTTCATCGGCAAAAGTTCAGTTTCATTTTGTCGAGTCGCTGAAATCGGCTTCAAGGTTTTCAATTCAGGTTTTGGTCAACGTAAGTTTCGATTGGCTTTGTTTCGTGGCTTCGGCTTTGTTCGTGGTTGGTTTGTGTAGGTTCTCAAAATCGGCGTGTTTTCTGTTTGCAAAGTTTCGGGTAAGTTGAGTTTGTAAAATTATCTCGGTTTCGTTGGCGTTGTCGGTTTATGGCAAAGTCAGGTTTTCCAAAATCAGCATTTATGTTCGTCTGTGGTTTTGATTAGCAAAATCCATTTTTGTAGCAAGTGTTCTGGTTTATTGTGTCTCATTGGGTTTTGGTGAAAAGCAAAGTTCGTTGTAAAATGTAGTCATGTTTGCGGGCAGGTCTTTTACAGTCAGCGAGTCTTGCACAACAACGCGGCTAACAAAGCGTGCACCTGACGTGTGGGATTCTGCGGCATTTACAGGC
>VGKX01000210.1 GCA_016866895.1 Candidatus Parvarchaeota archaeon | reverse complement strand
ACGACTGCCATAAGGGAACTTAGTTTTTCAGACGCTCCCTTAAGGCTTTCAACCCTTTAGTTAATCACCAGCAACGAAACGACTGCCATAAGGGAACTTTAACAATTCACGTGCTCCCCCCGGTGGTAGCTCCCCCCATTAGATTATCACCAACACTGCATATTTTCACAAATCTGGTTTTTCCATGTCATTTTCTCCATCGGGGCTTGAGGCCATAATCGAAAAAGGCATCAAAAGAAGCGAAAAGCAGGTCGTCTACATTTCCCGCCAGCTTGCAATTTCGCTGAAAAAATCCGTCATGCTTGCAATTGACGATGCAAATTCAACTCATGTTCAAGATACCGGCAATTCTGGCAGTGGCAATGCCGGCACAGTAAAGTGCGCAGTGGCTTTTTCAGGCGGCCTTGACAGCACCATAATTGCAAAGTGCGCAATAGAAAAAGATCCAGGCGTGCTGCTGGTTTGCGCAGGCTTTGAAGGCTCAAAGGACGTTGAGGCTGCAACCAAAATCGCAAGGCGGCTTGGCGCAAGAAACCTCATACTTGAGAAGCTAACATGCGAATCCCTCATGGCAAATCTTGAGGAGTGCAAGAAAATCCACGAGGGCACTTTTCTTGAAATGGAACTGATGCTTGGAGCATACTCGGTTTGCAAGGCCGCAAAGCAGTCTGGAGTCCAAACCATTCTTTTTGGAAGCGGGGCCGAGGAATTATTTGCAGGCTATGAGCGCCACTATGACAAATACGAAGGTGGGGAGGATTTGCTTGAAGTGCTAAAGGTCGAACTAAAGGCGCTTCCAAGAAAAGACCTGTCGCTGACTGCCAAAGTCGCAGCACATTTTGGCCTTCAAGTCGCGTTTCCCTTCATTGACGAGGACATAATCACAATAGCCTATGGCTGCACGGCCGAGTCCAAAATATTCGAACGGCAGATGAAAAAGCCGCAGCTTCGAGAAGCTGCTGCAAAGCTTGGCCTGCCGCCTGAAGCAGTCCATAGGCCAAAAGTCGCAATGCAATACGGAATGGGCATCCACAAGATTCTAAGCGAAAAATACAACGAGAACCCGGGCCTGTTCAGGGAATAAATGCTGAATCCGCCATTTCAAAATTCCATC
Source organism: Candidatus Parvarchaeota archaeon (assembly GCA_016866895.1). Taxonomy (NCBI): domain Archaea; kingdom Nanobdellati; phylum Candidatus Parvarchaeota; species Candidatus Parvarchaeota archaeon. The sequence goes on along the minus strand of VGKX01000210.1, from coordinate 350 downwards.
AGGCTTTTTTGCCCCTTGCCTTTTTCCGCCTTTTCAAGCCCCGAAATCCGCACCCCCGCCCTCCTGCAAACAACAGTCAGATTTTCCTCGAAAAAGGACTTTGAAAGCTCATTAATCACGGATTGCAGCCTTGTCAAATCGCAGTTTGCAGTTTCAAACGACCTGCTTTTTGTGTGGGTTTTAAGGTTTGCCAGAATGAAAATAACGCTTGCTGTTCTATACTGCAGGCCTTCATCCCTGGCGCTTTGAACAACATCCTGTGCAAGCCTGGAGCAAAATCCTGCAACTTCCCCCCAGTCGCTTGTGTCCGATTTCATTGTCGCAATCCTTGAAATCTGTTCCGGCATCTC
>VGKX01000209.1 GCA_016866895.1 Candidatus Parvarchaeota archaeon | reverse complement strand
GCGAGTACACTGAAGGCGAGATTGCAGCAGGCCTTGGCAAAGCAGGTGTGGACGAATTCACAATTCTTATGACCCACTGCCCGGCCTATGGCCTTTTTGACTCAATTGGCGAGACAGGCGTGCATGTAGGCTCAAAGGAAATAAGAAAAACAATTGAGGCCAAAAAACCAATCCTGAATATCTGCGGCCATGTGCATGAGACCTCGGGGCACATGCTTAATGGCGAGACGATGGTCGTCAAAATCCCGCCTGCCGTTAGGCTTCTTGGAACAGAAATCTCAATCACAGACACGATTGAGGTAAAAAACATCAGGCTTTGACATATCCAAGCAAACACTAATCATAACCTGGGCCGCCAAATTAGAAATAGCTTCTCCTTCTCACCGGTCTGCCCCATAAAAGTTTGGCTTCCTCCAGCTCTCTCACCTCTCTTTCATATTGCTCTCCCTGCCGCCATCTTCCTTCTTCCTCATCTCGTATCCTTTTTTGCTCCTTTTCAAACTGCAACCATTTTTCATTCTCAATCCTTCTCCGTTCATTTTTCTCTCTATCCTCAGCAATCTTTTTGGCCCTGGCCTGCTCTTTGCTGACACGCGCATCATCTATTTTCGTCTTGGAAGTTTTATACTGACTGTCAAACTCAGCCATAAGCTGCGGGAATTTGCCAAATAGCACGTTCCATGCGCCAATGCAAAGCCATTTTTTTTCAGGCGCACCATTCTGTCCCTCAAGCACTTTTTTTGCGTGCGCTTCTATGATTATCTTTTCCACACTTCTCATCTGTTCTGCTACCGTAAGGTTTTTTCTTGTCAAAAGCCTGGCGGCTGCGCGGGCTGATGCCCTAAACTCCTTTTCATATCCGCCAATTTTGGGTGCTCCCCGCCACGCCTTGCGGGGCTTTCTTGCAAAATCTGCGCCTTGAACAAAAGCTTCAAACCTTTTCATGAAAAGGCTCAAACCAATCCGATGCCACGGCTTTCTCTCGCCGGTTTTCGGATTTATATCGTCATCATGGTGATGAATTTTACTTTTATGGACAAAGCGGTCATATATCATGCAAACTCCCCTCTCATTTTGTTTTTTCGCTCCAAATCAAAAACGCGCGATTCAAATTATAAATCCATTTGCAGGCATCTTCTTGCCCCTTCAGGCCGTATTTTTCCAAACTTGCCTGGGGGTTATGATTCCCCTTTCTCACGTTTCCCGTGTCCAGACAGCCTGTTCAGGCATTGCCTTTTTTCTGCGTGCAAAGCCAGTCTGGAAGCAGTGGTTGCTGCCGTGCGTTTTCACCAGGCTTTTTCTCAAGGCTCGCTTTTTGCCACGCGACAAGTCGCATAGTATGGGTAAATCTGTATATGAGCTTTAATTTTTTACCACCTATTGAATATAGTGGTATGCCCGAAACACCACGGTGGCAATTCTTCAAACTGCTCTGTTTTTGAGCTTTTTTTTCCAAATTAATAA
>VGKX01000208.1 GCA_016866895.1 Candidatus Parvarchaeota archaeon | reverse complement strand
CACGTAAATCTCCTCCCACAGGTACTCTGCCTCGCACTCGGATTGGCCCGGGGACTTTGACGAGTCGGTCCTGTTCAGGTAATTGCATGCAAGGTAGTTCAGCGCGCCGTATTTTCCGCCAAAGGCTGAGTATGAGCCAAGAAGCTCCATGTCAAATAATGCGTGCCTTGACTGGAACTCCTTCATTGTGGACTTTAGGTCAGATGGCGTTCCTTTTGTGAATGCGTGTGCGGTCTTTGTAATCATGTAGGTAGAGGCCTGGATGTTGCCAAGCACAGAGTTTTTCTGCCCGTAGTAGTTTATCCAGTGGCCATAGTCCCACCAGGAGATGACCCTGTCGTCCTTTGGTATGTTCTTGTTTATCCACTCCATTGAGTCAACCCAGTAGTTTGTGATTTTCGAGCACTTGAGCCCTGCCGCAATCTGCTCGTACTGCGTTGGGTTTTTGTAGTCGAAGACAATGGAAAGATAGCAAAGCCTTGCATCAAACTGGTTGTTGGTCTTGTCGTTGAACCTGGGGTCATTGACAGAGGCGCAGACAGTCGGGTCGTTGGTCTCCCTGCAGATTTTCCCGAATTTTTCCGCAAATGCGGCCGGGTTGTCCTGGTAGCGGCCTGTTAGGGAGCTTGAAAGCATTGCAGGCGCCCACTGCGAAGGTATGAAAAACTCGCCAATGATTACAAGGGCTGCCAAAAGCGCAAAAACCAGATGTATGTATGGGACAACTTCGTGCATCTTGGCACTTTCGATGGCTGCCTTGATTACCTCCCTTATTTCGCCAAAGAAAAACGCGATTGACAGTGTGGAAAACACCCCGAAAAAGACCATGTACTTGAGCCTGTAGAAGCCTCCAAGGGAGGTCGGGAAAATTGCAAAGAAGAGCAGTATGAAAAGGAGGGAGGGAGCCACGTGCTTGTAGTTGAGGCCGTGCAGCACGCTTCTTGCAAGGCCGAGGATGGTCGCGATAATAAGGCCGCCCATTATGGACAGGGCAAGGCTTGAGTCCTTTGGCGGGACGCCCGACTTGATGCCAAACAAAAGCCCCACAAAAAAGTTCAAAAGCCCAAGAAAAGTTGTCGCCACCAAATCAAATGGCTTTGAGAGAAGCTCCCAAACCCCGGAAAGATCAAGGCCAATGAAGCCAAACTCGTTTTGATATGAGGCTGGAGCCGGGCCCTGCTCTGCAATGGTCCTGTAAACCTCGCTGTAAACAAGTATTGTTGAAAGCTGGGACTTGATTACTCCAACAAGGGTCTGTCCGACTGGGGTGAAAAGCACTGCCCCGATGCCCACAACGGCAAAGCCTATGAATATGTAAAGGCGCATCTCGCTTTCCTTGACGTGGTGCATGATTGCAAAAAGCCCTGCACTGAATACCACGCTTGCAAGGTACTGGACACTTGAACTAAGCGAAAGGGCGCCTGTGTATGCGCCAAGCAAGACCGAGGAGAGAAGGTGTGTTGCAAAAAGCAGCGCAGAAAGCTTTAG
>VGKX01000207.1 GCA_016866895.1 Candidatus Parvarchaeota archaeon | reverse complement strand
ACAGTGCACTGCAGGCATCCCCCCGATGCCCCTTTCGCAAATCCTGAAGAGTCATTTTCAATTTCAAGCCCCACAGTGCATTCTTTGGGCACCTCAAGCTGGACAACCCCAAACCTTCCTGGCTTGCCAAAGCCAAGCCAAACTTTTGCCCTTCCGCTCTTTTTCCTCGCCCTTGCCACAATCCAGCTTGTGAAAAGCGCCCCGGCAAGAAAATCTAATTTCTCGAATTTGCCTGCCGCCATTTCAACTGCCTTTCTTGCTTTTTGTTCAAATTCGCTGTCTGCTGCAAGCGAATGCAGGCTTTCAAACTCAGCGTCCCCGCCAAGCCTGACACTTCCCTTCCCATGCCAAGTTTCCTTCATTGTGCCTGCCGCCTCCTCAAGCATATTTGCGGCAGCCTGTATGCCTTTGTCGAAAGTTGCAGCCTGGTATGACTGCAGGCACTTAAGCCTGAACTCAAGCAGCCATTCCGGTTCCCCAAGCTGCTTTGAAATGGAAATTGCAGCTTCCTTCAAATCAAAATTCCCCATTTTCCCATTTCCCCGGAGTTTTCAATAACCGCTTCCTGCCGCCCTTTCAGCCGACTACTCCCTTGCCTTCCATCTCAAGCTCAATCATCCTGTTGAATTCGACTGCGTATTCAAGCGGAAGCCTTTTTGTGATTGGCTCTATAAAACCCCTGACAATAAGGGCAGTCGCCTCGTCCTTTGTAAGCCCCCGTGTCTGCAGGTAGAATAGCTGCTCATCAGAAATCCTCCCGGCAGTCGCCTCATGGCCCACTGTTACTTTTCTCTCTCTTATATCCATGTAAGGCATTGTGGATGATTTCGAGTCCCCATCAAGCATCAATGCGTCGCAGCGGACAGACGACTTTGATCCAACGCACCCCTTTGCAATCGAAAGCAGCCCGCGGTAGTTTGTCCAGCCGCCTTGCTTGCAAATGCTTTTTGAGACAACCGTTGATGTTGTGTTTGGGGCAAGGTGAATCACCTTTGCGCCATTGTCCTTGATTTGCCCCTCGCCTGCAAAAGCGACATTCATGTGTTCTGCCCTGGCCCCCCTGCCAACAAGCATAGAGCAGGGGTAAAGCATTGTCAGGCCTGAGCCAAGTGTTCCGCCAACCCACTCCACAAGGCCGTTTTCCTCTACAATTGCCCTTTTTGTGTTGAGGTTGTAGACGTTCTTGCTCCAGTTCTGGATTGAGGTATAGCGCACCTTTGCCCCCTTATGGACAAAAATTTCAACCACTGCTGAATGAACAGACTTTTCAGTGTACATTGGCGCAGAGCACCCTTCTATGTACTGCACATCGCTTCCCTCATCTGCAATGATTAGCGTGTGCTCATACTGGCCAAATGCCGGGTGGTTCATCAAAAAATAAATCTGAAGCGGCATTTGCACCTTGATGTTTTTTGGCACATAAACAAACGAGCCGCCTGACCAGACTGCCCCGTGAAGCGCGGCAAACTTGTTGTCTGAGCATGGCACGCAGCGGGTCATGAAGTACTTTTTTACA
>VGKX01000206.1 GCA_016866895.1 Candidatus Parvarchaeota archaeon | reverse complement strand
TTCTACAAGAGCCTCAAACGGATAGATTCCCGTCTTTGGGGCAGTCCATACCATTTTAAGTCCGGTTGCAGAGTCAAGAGGAAGGGCTTTTTCCCCTGATTCGACATTATCCAGGACGTTTTTTTCGCTGTCAAATATCTTGATTTTCGCCTTTGCAGAATCAATCGGCTCCGAGCCCTTGTTTGTTGCAGTCACCTCAAGGGTGACTTTCTTGCCGGATATTTCAACAGATGGGCCGGTTGCCTCAACAAATTTATCAGGGTAGGGTTTCTCTATTTTAATGACGTAATTAAAGGCCACGGCTATTCCAACATTGCCCCCCTGGTCAGGAGCCTTTGTGGCTGTGATGAATATTCTTGTAGTGCCAGGAGGGAAATCCTCCGGCAAATTTACCTCGTAGGTGACAGGGTACGAGCCGCCCGGGGTTATTGAGAAGACTTTTTCCGAGGTTACTGTTACATAAGGCGAATTGGATATTGCAGTCATTTCGCCCTGGGTAACGTCCGTATTTATTACATTGAACGTGCCGGTAATTTTTTCCGTTGTAAACTTGTAAGTGGTTATGGCAGGCGAAATGGCAGCAGAAATGGAAAATGCTGTATTTAACAGGGCTAAAAGGAGGAAGGAAAAGGCAAGAAATGTGCTTGCTTTTCTTTCAAACATCAGCATCACACGCATTTTTCCTAAAATCCTGAAAAATTAAAAAGAGGGGATTTCCCCCTTCATGAATTTTGGCTTTGTTCAAAAATATCCACAGCACGCTTATGCCGCAGTGCTTGTGAATGTTATAGTTGCGGTTGTCCCTGAGGCTACTGGGGCGTCTGATGGGATGGTGGCATAGATATAAGCCCAAATCGCATCAGACGTGTCGACAAAGTTCAGGTTTGAGCAAAGCAGGTTGGTGGTGCTTGAGAGGGCAAATGCAGAGCCGTATGCCACAAGGCCTGATGTGCATGAGGAGGTCTCGTTGTTCTCCCCCCACATGGAAAATGCAGGGCTTGTGCCGCCAATGAATTGTGCTGCATTTTTGTTGGAGGTGACATTGATTGAGATGTTTACGTTGCCCTGGTTTTCAAGCACGTAGCCCCTTTCGCTGCCCGTCATGTTTGATGTGTAGTTTGTCTGGACTGTGATTGATGAGCCTGCTGCTGGTGTGACTGAGTTGAATACAAGGGTGCTGTCAGAAGTCCCGTTAGAAGTGTAAACCGCCATCTGGTTTGTCTGGGAGATTGTTATGCCTACGGTACCAGTTCCGGTTGCAGCAAAAAGAAGCGGCATTGAAAGAGCCGACAAGAAGATGAGGATTTTAAGAATTTTATTTTTCCCTTGGAAGACCATGCAACCACCGTCGTTTTATGTTGATGCCATTTTGCTACCCTGAATTTATAAAGGTTGCTGGTTTGCGACCTTTGTCATTGCAACTGCCAGCCCAAAGGCCCCCATATTTCAGGCAAACTGGCCTTGCTCGACGCCCAAAACAGCCTTTTCATTTCCCGACAAATCATGCCGCAGTGCTTGTGAAT
>VGKX01000205.1 GCA_016866895.1 Candidatus Parvarchaeota archaeon | reverse complement strand
TTGCAAGCGGAAGATTTGCGAGCGACTGCTTTACTTCCTTCATCAGTGCCTTGCCAACCTTTCCATCATGCCCTCCAACCTGCAAGCCTGGCCAGAATTTTGATACTGCCTCAACACCAGTCCAAATCCAGAGTTCGTCTGCCTTCTTCTTGCAGAAAGTCTTTATCTCGTCAAATTGCAGGACAGAGGCATTCACCTTGCCCCTGCAAAGCTCAGCAGTGAGTTTCTCGCAGATGCTTGCCAGCTTATTTATGGCGTAAAAAACCCTGCTTGGGCAGGTGTGGAGAAATTCAGCAATCTTCCACGCTTTTGTTCCACCTGTGGCAAAATGAGCCACTGTTTCAAGGAAATTTTCCCTGCCTTCCTGCAGATGCTCCATTGCAGTTCCAGTCTTCAGGTTGAACGTCCTGCCGCATTCTTTGCACATGAGCCGACCTTGCGGCCAGCTCCACCAGATTACTTTATTTTTGTCCGCTCCGCAGTCCTCATAGGGACAGGGAAAGGACTGATATGTTCTCTTCAATTTCATATTGGTCGCCTGCCCTGTCCCTATGTTGATGATTTTTTACGACGAAAGAGAAAAGAGAACGGGCGCAGAGCAGATAGATTTACGAGGAAAAGTTTTTACCTACAGAAGTTGAGCGCACTACCAAAAGTATGTTTGCTTGAAAAGGAAGACTGTGGAGGACTGATTGGCGTTATCCACTCACGCTTGTGTCTGTCGGCTCGAGATGCAGGACGCTGCATTTTCTCTCAGGCGTCTTCTTCCTTGCAGGAGAGCGGATCATGACGAAATTTTCATTTATGATTTTCGTGACCACTACCTTTTCGCCAGAATCGCGGCCCTTTGTCTTTATGCAAACCCTTCCGACTTGAATTGCTGCCATCTATACCACCAATGAAAATTATTTTCTCTTGAGCTTGGATTTCTTCTTAGCTGCCTTTTTAATTGTATTGGAATTTGCTAATTCCAATGCTGAGAAATTTCTGCCGAAATTTTTCGCCTTAACCTTTTTTCCGCTTGGCTTCTCCCTCGCCGCCCCGATTATGAGCTTTGCAGAATCCTCTGGCTTGTTCTTTTCCGTATTTATCACGAGGTCGAATTGCGAATGGTCGAATATGTCAATGCCGTAAACATCAAGATAGCGCTTGCGGTTCCCGTTGTCACGCTCGAATACGTGTGCAAACGCTTCCCCCTCTTTCATGCCGTCCCTTTTTGCAATCCTTGCCGCCCGCGCTTTCGGGGTTGCGTAGAGCCAGACTTTCAAGTCGGCATTTTTCACAACCCAGGAGCCAAGCCATGTTGTAACGACGCAGTTGCCGCTTCCCACTTCAGCAAGAAGCGCGGCGTCGAATTGCTTGTCAATGGAATGCTTTTCTTCCGCCTGCTTTTGGAATTCCATGAGGCTGATACCCTGTTTTGCCGCGATGGACTTGAAAGTCGGCTCCACCATGCGGAGCTTGAGTTTGTTTGCAACTAGCCGTCCGACAGTATTCTTGCCGCATCCGGTCAAGCCAGAGATGCAGATTATCATTGGGTTACCCCGGAACTACTTTTTCTTAGAAGCAGAAAGGCTTTTCACATAAGGGAGAAGG
>VGKX01000204.1 GCA_016866895.1 Candidatus Parvarchaeota archaeon | reverse complement strand
AAAAATCGACTTGTGCAGGCACGGCTATGTTCATGCCCGCGCTTTGGGTGACTGCAGGCTGCTCGTCCCCCTTGTCGTTCTGGTAGGATATTCTAAACGGGATTGAATAGAAGCCAGGAAGCGCATTATTCACACCGACTTCAAATTGGAGCGCGGCAGACTGGCCGTGCGAAAGCAAGTCAAGCTTTGCAACAGAAGCCCCAAGAGGGGTGAGTGCCGCAGAATCCCCAAGTGCAATCCTCAAGTTTGACGCGTCCCTTGTCCCTGTATTTGAGATTTTCAGCTTCAGGTTTGTCCTCTGCCCAGGCGAAAAGTTCTGGTTTTCAAGCTGTATTGCAAAATCCGGGCTTGAGCGCTTGACATTGACAAGCACAAGCATCTTGTCAAAAATCGTGTTGCCGACCGCATCGTCATAAAGCACGCCAATGGGCATGGAATAAACCCCGCTTGAGATGTTGCTTGCAAGCGTCACCTCGGCGCTGAAGCTTGACCTGTTTGCAATCTCGCCAACATAAATCGGAAGCTGCTTTGCAATGAACCCAGAGGACGGGGCTTGCGCTGAATTGCTCCCAAGGGAAAGCCTCGGGTCTGTTGCCTGCCCAACGTAAAGCCTTGCGTTTCCAGCCGCCCCCCCGGAATTGAGTATTGTGCCCTCAAGGGTAAAGGTTCCGTCTGTATAGACCAGGTTTGACTTTGCAGTTGCCTGCAGTATTGCCGGGTTTGTTATTGTCACAGGCACTGTGAAAGTCCTCTGGGTAATGGCGTTTGTAGCCGAGGCCGAGGTGCTTGAAGGCGTCGAGCCAGTTAGCTTTGCCTGAAAGTTGTATATCCCAGGCTGCGCATCGGCCTGGGCGCTAAAGGGGACTGAAATAATCGTTGAGCCGCCTGGGCTTATGTCGCCTACAAAAATGTCCGCATTGGAAAATAGCTTGCCGGAGCCTGTGGCGCTTAGCGATATTCCGCTTACAAGCGTGTTTCCTGTGTTGGCTATTGTCAGCGTCACAAGGCCACTTGTGCCAGGCTTGATTGTCTGGGGGCTGAGGGTGTAGCTTGTTACCGACAAATCGGCAAACACGGCAGGCAGTGCCAATGCAACTGCAATCAAGGCAAAAAACAAGGAAATTTTGAATCCTATTTCGCCATCTGCATTTTCGTTTTTTCTCATCTTCTCACCTCTATTTTCTCAAGCAGCCCGTCTTTTATGTGGAATATGCGCTGCGACATCCTTGCAATGCCTGAGTCGTGCGTGACTGTCACTATTGTCATTCCTTCAGCGTGCAGCTTGTTGAATATGTCAAGCACAGCCGCCCCTGACTTGGAGTCCAGGTTTCCGGTAGGCTCGTCTGCAAGAAGTATGCTTGGATTGTTTACAAGCGCCCTTGCTATGGCGACTCTTTGCCTCTGGCCTCCGGACAACTGTCCCGGAAGATGGTTTACCCTATCCTCCATTCCAAGCTTTTCAAGTGTCTTTCTTGCCCTCTTTTTTCGCTCGTCAATTTCAATTCCCAAAAAAGCCATGGGGAGCATCACGTTTTCAAGCGCGCTTAGGGTGGGTATGAGATGGAATGATTGGAACACAAAGCCGATTTTGCTTCCCCGGAACTTT
>VGKX01000203.1 GCA_016866895.1 Candidatus Parvarchaeota archaeon | reverse complement strand
GAATGTTGAAAACCGTCTTGAACCCTAGCTCCTTTCTTATTGGCGCGACAGTTTTCATTGCAGGGTGGTATGCAGGCGCGTAGAGAAACGCAATTCCGATTGTCTCAAGCTGAGTTTTTGCCTCTAAGGGGTCTGTTAGGATTTTTACGCCAAGCGCCTCCAGAACATCCGCACTGCCGCTTTGGCTTGTTGCAGCCCTGTTGCCGTGCTTTGCAACGCAGGCCCCTGCCCCGGCAGCCACAAGCGCGGCGCATGTCGATATGTTGAATGTCCTGCTTGAATCCCCCCCAGTGCCGCACGTGTCAACAAGATGCATGGAGCTTGCATTGATTTTGATTGAACTTTCCCTCATTGCCATTGCAAGCCCGATTATTTCCTGCGCGGTTTCTCCCTTGACTTTCAGGGCAGTCAAAAATGCCGCTATTTGGGACGGATTTGCCTTGCCTTGCATGATTTGCCCGAGTGCGAACTTTGACTCCTCGCTGCCCAAGTCCCTTTTTGCAAGAAGCGAGTCGAGTATTTGATTGAAGTCAGTTGCTTTTTTCATTGACGCCACCAAGTTATTGCAAGTAAATCCAAAGTAATGTTTGTTGCACAGTTAATGATTCTATTGGCTTTCTCCGTTCCCTCTTGCAATGTTGAGAAAATTTGAAAATATTTTCAGGCCGCCCTGGCTTAGTATGGCTTCCGGATGGAACTGAACCCCGTAAATCTTCAGGGATTTGTGCACTACTGCCATAATTGCATTGTCATCAAGGCTTCTTGCAGTCACTTCAAGGCACGCAGGAAAAGTTTTTTCATCGCCAACAAGCGAATGGTAGCGCATTACCTTGAGCGGATTGCTCACGCCCGAAAAAATCCCCGAACCGTCATGTTTTATCATGCTTGGCTTGCCATGCATGGGTTTTTTTGCCCTTATCACAGTGCCCCCAAAGGCGCAGATTATTCCCTGGTGGCCAAGGCAGACTCCAAGTATTGGGGTGCTTTTTCCAAAGCATTGGATTGCCTGCATGCATACCCCAAAGTCCCTTTTGTTGCTTGGGTCTCCAGGGCCAGGTGAAATGACAATGCCATCGTATCCTTGCCTGCCTATTTGCTCAAGTGTAATTTTGTCGTTTCTGAAAACCTCGACTGTGCACCCAAGGCTTGAAAGGTACTGGTAGATGTTGTAGACAAACGAATCAAAGTTGTCAATCAAAAGGATTTTCATAAAGCCCACCTTCAAGTCATGGCGAGATTTTGTTTTGAGGCATCATGGCGCTTTGCCCGCTCACCCCAAGCGCGTGGAGCAGGGCCTTTGCCTTGTTTTCGGTTTCCTCATACTCATTTTCAGGCACGCTGTCATACACTATGCCAGCGCCAGTCTGCACGTATGCATTTTTTGAATCGGCAAAAAGCGTCCTTATGCCCAAGGCAAAGTCGGAGTTGCCGTTTGCCGAAAAATACCCTACTGCCCCAGCATAAGGCCCGCGGCGCATCTTTTCAAGCTGGTAAATGATTTCTATTGCCCTGACTTTTGGCGCGCCAGAAACCGTCCCAGCGGGGAATATTGACGAGAACACGTCAAACGAATCCTTGCCGCTGGCAAGCGTGCCTGCAACCTGCGAGCCAATGTGCATT
>VGKX01000202.1 GCA_016866895.1 Candidatus Parvarchaeota archaeon | reverse complement strand
GGCCACCCAAAAAGGCCGTACGGTGGCAACTGCCCCCCTCATGATGAAGGATCTGGCTACCGCAGTGCTGAAGCCTTTTAAAAAAACCACTGTGCTAGGCCAGGGAGACACCAAATTTTCGTTTTTGATTCTTCCAGAAAAACTCCAGATCGACATCCGTCTGGTCCCAGCGGAAAGCGCTGGCGCCGCGCTCCTTTATTTTACAGGGTCCAAAGACTTTAATGTGGTGATGCGGAGGCGTGCCATTGAACAGGGATTTTTGCTCAACGAATACGGCCTCTTTCGCGCTGGAGAACACGTTGCCGGCAGAACCGAAGATGAAGTTTTTGGGGCTCTGGGCATGAAGCCAGTGCCCCCTATTGAGCGCTGAATCAAAGCAAAGGCCGGTAGGCAGTTCCGTACAAGGTGCAACCCAGCTCCAAGTTTCAACTTCAAACCGCTGCAGGCTTTGTTGCCATTGGCAGGCTTTATGTGGTTGCTATTTTTGACCCGGGCATGGCAGCTGCACCGTAAAATCCGCTTGAGCTGGGCAAAAACCCAAGCAGAGTGGAATTCGTATTGCCTACATTGTGATGCCTTAAAATACGAGGGAATACTGCATTTGGCCGGGCTCATGTTCTTTGAGCATGGCCTGCATGACGGCAGAAAGGAGTTCTACATCGGCCATGGCCCGATGCAGCGAAGAGGCTGCAGGATGAAGGCCATAGTGTTTGGCAAGTTCGCTGAGTTTCCCAGGGAGATTAAAGTCTTTGGAATACATGAACGTGCAAGCTACTTTTTCATTCTGGTAAGGCCGGAGGCCATGGCGAATCAAGTTGGCGTTAAGGATGGGGAAATCGAACTTGATGTTGTGAGCTACTAAAGAACGGTCTTTGCAAAAAGCAATGAAGTCAGACAGCACTGCTTGGGGTTTACGGGCTTTTTCCAGCACTTCGGGTGGAATCTTGTGGACCTTCCAGGCTTCGGCATTTATTTTATTGGGGTGTAGATAGAGAACTTCTTCAAAACGTTCCTGCTCGCCATTTTTATCCAGAACCAGGGCCGCAATTTCTACAATCTCATCATGAAACGTGTTGAGTCCATTGGTTTCCACATCAAACATCACGAGCGGACCGCCGGAATAATAGTGGCGCAGAAGTTCTGGAAGGGACAGCAAGTTCATGCAGAAAGTATACTGCCAATCAGCTGTTTTTGGAACCCTTGGAACCAAAAATGCTGTGGAGCTTGCAGGCTGTTTTTAGCTCACAGACATTTTTAAAAGAGACAGCAGAAATGCATGTGAAAAAATGAAAAAACCGGATGGTGGGTCGGGTGGGACTCGAACCCACGACCAATTGGTTAAGAGCCAACTGCTCTACCGACTGAGCTACCGACCCCCGCATTGCCCGCCTCGCACTTTGCGGGGCTCCGAGATACTAAAATGTTGGATTCCCAAAGTCAACTTGAGGGGGCCCAATGAAAGGGATAAAATGAACCTGCTGGAATACACGTCTTTCTTCCATCACATTTTTTCTTAACAACTTTCTTTAAGGGAGTCTCAATCGTCTGAGGCTGTGGCCTCAGACTGCGGACACCCCCTTGGTACCCCAGGGAGAAGTCGTGAAGAAGAGGCGGTATTTT
>VGKX01000201.1 GCA_016866895.1 Candidatus Parvarchaeota archaeon | reverse complement strand
GCTTCTCTACATTTTTCGCACATTCCCCTCACCCCTCACAATAATTTTTGCTGTGCTGTGTATTCCCCTATTCTTGCTTTTGCTATCTTGTGGTATTCTTCGTTTAACTCAATACCCACAAAGTCCCTGTTTGTTAGCCACGCCGCTATCCCTGTCGTGCCGCTTCCCATAAATGGGTCAAGGATGGTTGCGCCTTCCATTGTGGCGAGTTTGATTAGATAAGTGCATATTTTGACGGGTTTAACGGTTGGATGGAAATTCTTTAAAATAAGATGTTTGGGTTCTTTCCAAAGAGGTTCTTCACAATTGCATTTTTTGCGGTTTGGCTGACGAGAATATTTCTCGCCACCACAACTTAAGCATATTGGATTTGGCAGGCAAAATGCCGCATTTCGTTTTTTCCCCTCCCAATCTTCCAGCCCCTCATTTTTCTCTCCTTTCCCTGCCTTTGGGGAATACAAAAACGGGAATGTTATGCGAGCTTCTTTTGGCAGGGTTTTTAGTTGCTGTTCAAACCACGCGTCGAGGTCGAAGTAGCGGTTGAAAGAGCCTTCGTCATCGTGCCCTCTAAGCGTAGTGAAGTGCTCTTGATTTTTGTCTTGCTCGGAGAAGGTATTAACTGCGGCTCGAAATCCACCTTCAACTAAAGAAGAAGAAACTTTTCCATTATCCAGCGCATTATCCTCTGAAAGAAGGTTTGGGGGAAAACGCCCTTTATCATTTCCTTCTCTATCTATATTGTTATGCCCTGAAGCATAGACCATATCCTTGTGGGAATAAGACACTTTACTTTCGTTATTCTCCCGAAACTCGTCTTTGTTCTTATATGGTATCCTGCATTCATCTACGTTATACCCGCCAACCCGGTTCTTTAATATATTATCGGCTATTGTGCCTTTAATCGGCTTTTGTGCAACTACTATCGGCTCAAAGGCTGGCTTTAAGGCGGGCGTTTTCCAGCCGATAAACTGCTTGGCATTTTCAGTTAAAACATATTCTCGATATTCTGACCGATATATACCTAAACTCTCTGTGTTTTGCGCCCCTGCCCCCTCACGTTTTGCCCCCTCACGTTTTGCCCCCTCACGTTTTGCGACTACCCCGCTTAAATCCTGCGCCTTTGGAAATCCGCTTGCGTAAGTCCATGCCAAGCAATCCCGTATCTGAAAGCCTGCATCCTCTATTCCGCAGGTCATTCTGTGGTAGGTGCGTGTTCCACCGAAGCTGAAAAGAAAACCGCCTGTTTTCATAACCCTGAAAGCTTGCTCCGCCCACGCTGCTGTCCAATTCTCATAATCAAGCGGCGTTCTGAAGCCATCCCACTCTTTCCCCATAAACTCCAACCCATAAGGTGGGTCGGTTATTATGGCGTCTATGCTCTCGGCTGGCAACTCCTTCATTTTCTCTATGCAATCGCCTAATATCAACTTGCTTATGTTCATCTACATATACACCTCGATTATTTTTGCATGCGTTGCTGCTGCTTTTGTCTTGCAGTATATTTCCATTGCTTCTCTACATTTTTCGCACATTCCCCTCACCCCTCTTGCCAATCCTGTTCCCTCTGTATCTTTTCCTGCAAGGCAACTTTAAGCACGTCGGTAAAAGTCCTGCCAAACCGCTTTTTCTGTGCT
>VGKX01000200.1 GCA_016866895.1 Candidatus Parvarchaeota archaeon | reverse complement strand
TTTTGTCCACTGCAAAATCCACGAGCGAAAGCCCTATGCCGCAGTAATTGAGCAGAGTATTTCCCTTGGCAGGGGCGCTGTAAATCGCAATCCGTTTTCCCTTGCTTTTCAGATCTGAAAGGAGGGAAACGAGGTCTGTTTTGAGCGCCTCCACTTTCTTTGCAAACTTTTGGTATGCTTCTTTGGAATAAAGGCCAAGCTTCTCTTCTTGTGCAAGGATGCGCGCTATGTCCTCTCCATCAGCATTGCGGGCTCCGCCTTTTTTCTGCACATATATCCGAAGCGTGCCCCCGTGTATTTCGAATTTTTCCGCCCTGAATATTTCCATGTCGAATTTGGAGAAAAGGCGCATGAGGGGCTTGAGTGAAAAGTAAGACAGGTGCTCATGATAGACAGTATCAAACTCCAGGTTTTCATACAGGTCATAGAGGTGGGGGAATTCGATTATGGCAACTCCGTCTTTGCCAAGCAGCAGCTGCATGCCAAGCACGCAGTCGTTCAGGTCTGCTATGTGCGCAAACACGTTGTTTGCGAGTATGACTTTTGCAGGCCCGTGCTCGCCATGTATTTTCCGCGCTGTAGCTGAATTGAAAAATTCATTGAGCGTCTCCACGCCTGCCTCGCTTGCAACTTTTGCTATGTTGGTGGCAGGCTCCACTCCAAGCGGCCTTATTCCAGTGCCAAGCAGGTTCTTCAAAAGCACTCCGTCATTGCTCGCTATCTCTACCACCAAGTCGCCCTTGGAGGCAAAATCCTTCGCCACTTTTCCTGCAAGGGCTGCAAAATGCTTCTTCGCAGTGTCTGAGGTTGAAGAGAAATATATATAGTCCCTGAACAGTATTTCCGGCGGCACCACAAAGCCAAGCTGCACAAGCCCGCAATCACTGCAAAGACAGACGTCAAGCGGGTATTTCGGCTCGGGGAGGTTCTCCTCTCCAGGTTTTATGAAGCGATTGGCAAGCGGCGTGGGCCCGAGCTTTAGGAAAAAGTAAAGCGAGCTGCTGTTGCAAATCCTGCAGTTTTCCATCTGTGGCATAGGTATTACCAGGCAAACAATTGTGCAACTTGCGTCGTATGTTAATAGGGTGTTGCGAAAGTCATCGCAATCTACGCCGCCAATAAGCGGCGGCTGCCTCGAAGCAGCCGCATCGCACAGATTGTCGGGATAAAATGCAATGCCCTCGTATTTAACTCTACAGATGGGTTTATATCTGTTCTACAAATTTATAAGCAAGGATTGCATGCAAAACAGCAGCGCAGGAATAGAATCAAATCTAGTGAAAGCCACAGCAGTTGTCCAAAAGACAAAGTGGCTGAAATTCCTCAAGGCAGTGCCTTTCTACAAGGTGATTTTCCAGGAAGTGTTCCTTGCTAGCTTCCTCTATCTCCCTATACGAAAATGCGTTGCGGATGTGAAAAAGGTGCAGTTCTCAAACCTAGACGAGCTCATCGAATTCTCATTCAAAGAATCAGAAGGCCTGATAAACCCGGCGCAAATCAGGTCGGAGATAAAGTCGCTTCTTTCCATACTGCAAAAGAGCAATGTCAAAACCTTCATGGAAATAGGCACGGCAAAAGGCGGCACACTGTTCCTGTTTTTCAAGGTTGCCTCCAAGGATGCAAGCGGCATCAGCCTCGACCTG
>VGKX01000199.1 GCA_016866895.1 Candidatus Parvarchaeota archaeon | reverse complement strand
GTTTGTGTAGGTTTCAAGGAAAACTTTGGAAACGGCCGTGTCTGCAGCGCGGATTAGCTCGAGTGCCTCAAGGGGCATTGAGTGTGGCGGGTTAATTCCAAGGCCTACAAGATAAAGTGCCATTTTGTTTCACCATGAATTTGCGCATCAACCAAGGCACCATTGCCTGTTTCAGGCCCCTGTTGCAAGCCGCAGCAAGTCGCGCAGGCCAGGGGCCAGGCCAAACACGACAAGAAGCAGGAATATGAAGGTTTTTTCCTGCCTGTCCTGGGATTCTTTTTCCACAAGGAATGCGACTAGCGCCGAAAAGATTACCTTGACTGCAAAAAACACAAGATAGGTGTCTGCAAATGTTCCAAGAAAACTTGAGACAACGTGCTGCTCGCCGTAGCATTTGCCAAGCAGGGTGCAGGCAGGCTCAAGCCTGTTGAATATGTCTATTGTGACAAAGGTTGCCGCCCCGTCAAGCGAGTGGGCAAAAACAACAAGCCAGGCAAGGCTTCCGGCCTGGTCAGGTGCGACATTTGAAGCCCCGACTCCGCCATTTATTGCGCCATCATGGCTTTGCGTCAATCCGCTTCCAGAAAGCCTTGCAAAAAGAGCGCTTGAGAAAAACCTGCGGGCAATAAAGCCAATGATTCCTGCAAGCGCAATTATCAAAAGGCCATAGAGGGGGTAGGAGACCATTGGAAGGAGGATTAGAAAGTGGAGCAGGAACAGGAATATGCCAACGTTTCTCATCAGATTGGCTGATTTGGATGGAAATTTCCTTTCTGCAAATTTCTGCGCAAACAGGCTGGCAAAAAGTATTGCAGCAGTGACAAAATAGATTCCAGGGGAGCTTGTAAGAAAACCGTAGTCGTATAAGTGTGTCGATAAAATAAATGAATAAAACGAGCCAATGATGCCAGAAGAGACCCCTGCGTGAGCCTGCATTACACCAGTGTCGATTGAATCAGTGACAACACGCATTGTCGGGCCGAGGAGAATAAAGGGCAGTGTGGAGATGAAAAACTCCCTGTCAACAGTGATTTTGTGCTTTTTGAACTGCCCCCAGATTATGAAGGCTGCCGCCAAGGCAATGAGGGCATAGGTCAGCGTGTTTACAGGGTTGTAGCCCTCGTGGTTGAGGATTGGCTGGATGTAATAGGCCTGGATAAAGCCGTTTATGTCAAATGCCATAGATAAGCGCCCCGCAGCATATTGGACTATTTTAGTGCTTTAATAGTAGTGAATATTGTTTGTGAATAATGTTTGTGTTTCTTGTCAATCAGTATTGATTAATTTTGTGTTCAGTTTGGCTGCCTGTATTTCATCACTATGTTTTTCTCCACAAATGATTGGACAAAGCCCTCTTTTAAGTATAGGCTCAATGCCGGGTTAAATGCCTTGACTTTCAGGAGAATGCTTTGCACCCCAAGTCTCTTGCAGTGGGCAATTGAAGCTTCAACCAGAAGAGTCCCAACGCCTCTTCCCTGGTATTTTTTTGCAACCCCTAAGCCCTGCAGCACTGTCTGGCTTGCACCAGTCCCACCTTGCATCACAAGGTGGGAAAAGCCAATGATTTTCCCCGCCTGCTTTGCAACAAAATAAATATTACTTGGGCCAGACGAAATTCTTGGCGATTTGAAAAGTGCTTGGGCAATTTGCCTGACTTGCT
>VGKX01000198.1 GCA_016866895.1 Candidatus Parvarchaeota archaeon | reverse complement strand
GACCCCTTCTTCCAGTACCGCTTGCCCATCTAGCAGCTCAAGGTTCGCTGCCAGATAACTTTCAAAAGAGCCAATGTCGTACCAGGGTTCCGAAAATTCAAACACATCCACAGGTTGGCCTTGCGTAAGAAAGTGTTCAAAAATACCCCCTAGATTGTCTTTGTGCTTTGCGGCGTAAACCACAATGTCACCCAGATTTTTTTGCGGGAACAAATAACACCCTGTAGAAACGAGGGTACTTTTGGGGTGTTCGGGCTTTTCCTCAAAGCCCGTCATGCGGCCTGCCTGACTCTGCACCACTCCAAAACGGCGCGCGGCACTCACTTCTTTCACATCGTGCGCGGCCAGCAGGGGCTTGCCCTGAAAGGCCGCCAGAAAATCCTTCATCGCAAAGCCAAAATAATTGTCGCCGGCGACCACCATCAGATCTTCCTCCATTCCATGACTTTGAACAAAGGCCGCTACCGCGCCCAATGCCCCCTTCTTTTCCGCATCGTTGCTGCTTTCTTCAATCACCACCTGCACCCGTCCATGCCCCTCATTCCTGGCCCATGTCTCGATTCCAGCTGAATATGCCCGGTTCACGGCCACCCAAATTTTGACATCGTTTGGGAACATGCCCAAAAGATGCGACAGGAGTGGCCGGTCCTTAACATGCAGTAGGGGCTTCACCCGTTTTTCGCTCAACGGCCAAAGCCGTGTCGCAAACCCGCCGGCAAGAATCAAACACTTCATGACATCATCTTAAAAGATCGCATCCCAAAAACGGCGCTGGCTTGTAATCTGCAAAAACGGCTGACCTTCAATCTCTTCTACCTTGTGATGCCCCTGAAACACCCCCAAGAGATTGGGCGGCATCGAATAGCCAAGCCCCCGCTGCATGGCAAAACTCAGAATGTTCACCGTTTGTTCCAGATGATCGGCCTGAATGATGTGGTCGATGGAAAGATCCCGCACACTGTCTTCCAATCGGTCCAACTTGCCCACCACAGGGATTCCCGCAATGTCTTTTTGGCCCGTACCGTGCGCGTCCAGAATCGCCACAGGCTTAAGGTAAGACCGCCGTGCAATAAGCCGCCTTACAATGTCCTGAGCGGGGCGGTTGGCCCCCACCACCAGCACGCGGTACACCCCCACCTCGCGCGAGGTGCTTTTTTTCAAAATCCACGCAAAGAGCGCGTGCCAAAGATATAAAAAAGAAAGTGTGAAGCAAAAAATGTACACCAGAATAAGGCGCGAAAAAAACTCGCGGAAGGTGAAGTAATAAAGCACCATAAAAACCGCCACGTTTTGCAGGGCCACAAATGCAAGCCGCTGAACATGGCGCAGACTAAAGATCTGCTGGCTCAATTTATAGGTACGCGCAAAAAACATGAAGAGCAAAGTGATGGGCGTAGTAATGAGAGCAATGACGAAGTATTGCTCAAAAGGGAAAGTGCTGGAAAACAAAAACCCCACCCGTGCAAAATAAGAAAGTGCAAAGGCGGCCACAATGAGCAATGTATCGCCAAGGCCCTGCAGAATTTTAAGCTGAATGAGGGTTTTTTTCATAAGAAACTCGATTGAAATGACTGAAATTGAGTCATTTTGGGGCTATTCTACCCCCAACGACCAAAAAGGGACAAGCCACAAGGAACAACTGTTTGCACCTCCCCCCCTTTTTGTCTACACT
>VGKX01000197.1 GCA_016866895.1 Candidatus Parvarchaeota archaeon | reverse complement strand
TGACACGGGCAAAGTTCTTGTCCTCCCGTTCTTTTCAGAAAACTCGTCTTTCTTAGGCTCGCTTTTTTCAGGCCTGCTCAAAGGCTCCATGTCCAAGGACCTTGTGGGCTTGGACAAAAAATATTCCGGCTCGCCAAAAAAATTCGGCTTTCTTGGGGCATTGCTCAACAAGCCAAGCACAGACCAAAACCTGGCGCCCTTCCTTGCGCAGCACTGCCCTTCACTTTCAAACTATGCAGACAAGGTGGAAATAGAGGAAAAGTTCATTGAGGAGGGAGACTCCATATTCCTGATTGGGCAGGCTCAGGAAGTTGAAAAAGAAGGCAGGGTGCAAATGATGATTTGCAAAGGCAAGGACAAAGGCGCCTTTTGCATTGCAGATGGCACTGAAAAATCCGCTCTCTCAAGCATCTCCTTTTGGACATATGTTGTTCTTGCATTCTCCCCAATTGCCTTTGCCGCAAGCTTTGCCCTCCTGCTTTTCCGCTTTAGGGTGTTGGATTTTGGCACAGAAATATTTGCCGCCTTTGTTGTCGCCTGCATGTACCTTTATGTCTTTGTCGTCATGCTTATGGAATACTACAACAGCATGTTCATACTCAAAAACGGTGTTGAGAAAGCGTCTGCCAATGTTGATGCATTGGTCAAAAGAAGGGCCGACCTGATTCCAAATCTTGTTGAAGCCATTAAGGCTTATTCCAAATACGAAAAGGGCATAATGAATGACATTGCCGCCATCAGGCAAGGCTCGGCCGACCAGGCAAAACAGCTTTTTGTCCTTGCCGAGAATTACCCAAAGCTCAAGGCAAGCGACAACTACAAGGCGCTTTCATGGGAGCTTGCCCACACTGAAAACTGGATAGCTGGGGCCAGGACTTATGTTTCTGAAAGCATCGCGCTTTACAACACGCGCATCGGCTCTTTTCCCTACCTGCTTTTTGCCCCCTTTTTTGGCCTCAGGCCGATTGACTGTGGGAAAAGCACGGAGTAAAAAAATCCTAATGTATTCTGTTCTTTTCCAAAATATGCCAGGCGCATCACTTATTATATTTATCTATGGTATATTATAGTTGATTATAATGGCAGATTTCACAACAATTCAGGTTGATAAGAGGCTTCTAGAACTTCTCAAGCGGATGAAGCTACACCAAAGGCAAAGCTACAACGAGGTCATAACAAGCCTTGTGGAGCCAACACAGGCAAGCAATTACGACAAGTACCTGCATGAAATACAGAAGAAGAAAATGAAGGAGCTTTGGGACAACAAGCAAGACGAGGCGTGGGACCATGTATAAGCCGGGCGATGTCGTTCTTGCAATTGTGCAGTTTACCGATTCCGCACAGACAAAACAAAGACCTGCACTGGTGCTTTTTGAAGAACTAGGCAACGTCGTTGTGGCGGGCATCACAAGCAATACAAAAATGCAGGGCATTCCGCTTAGAAAAAAAGATGGGGCTGCACTGGATAGCGTAATCAAACTTAATTATATCTTCACGCTTTCGGAAACTGCAATAAGCCGTTTTTTATTCCATTTGCCTGATGAAAAAAAGGTGCAAGTTTACGAGGGTCTTGAAGAAAAACTATCCAGGCTAAAAGGGAACTAAAAGAAAACTCGTTGATTCAAGCGCTGCAACCTTTATAAGGGACAAACGGCCAAACTTAAGTATCATTAAAAA
>VGKX01000196.1 GCA_016866895.1 Candidatus Parvarchaeota archaeon | reverse complement strand
CGGTGTGCTTGAGATTATTTTTGCGCCAATCATATTCATGCTTGAAATATCGGGAATAATCTTTCCGCAAATAATCAACACCAAATACACAAGGCACAGGTTTTCAGAAGAGGAGATTAGGGCAATGCTTGAGTTCGGGGTTGAGGACAAGGCAATTTCAAGCGACGAGCGCAAGCTTCTTGAGCGTGTTTTGGATTTCAATGACACGCTTGTAAAGGAAGTAATGGTCAGCCGCGACCTGACAAAATGCCTTGAGGAGACGGACACCCGGGAAGAGGTTGTCCAAAAGGTCAGCAAGTTCAAAAAGAACATGTATCCAGTTCTTTCCATCGACGGCGAAGTTGTCGGGGTGCTTTCAATAAAAAAACTTGTTTCTGCCTCGGGCATGAAAAACCCAAAAGACATAATGGACAGGCCGTTATTTGCATCAAAAGAGTCCATTGCCTACGATTTATTCAAAAAAATGCAGAAAAGCAATACCCACATGGCAATTGTTGTTGACTCAAACGGGCAATTCGAGGGAGTCGTGACAATGGAGGACCTGTTAGAGGAGATTGTTGGCGAAATAGAAGACAGTGCAATTCCGCCCAGTTTCATCCAGCTTGACAAGTCAATCCTCCTTGTTTCAGGCACTGCAAGGCTGCATGACATTGAAAAGGAGCTTAACGTGAACATACTTGATGCTGAAAGGTTTGGCTCTGTTGCAGGTTTCATGCATTTTTGCCTCAAGCGCATACCGCTTAAGGGAGACACCCTGCTTCTCAAGGACGTGAAATTCGAAGTTAAGGAAATGCACGGCAACGCCATTGAGCGCGTCCAGGTCACAAGGCTGAAATAAGTGCCCTCTGGCTTAGGCAATTTGCACCCTTGAATATACGAGCTTCAAGTCCGCTTCACTCAAGCCTGCATTCTAAACTTTCAGTCTCAGTAGTTTTGCGTTGGGCACTTTGCATTCCATTGCAGCCCCGAGGGTATTTTTCTTTCCAGCCACGTAATAAAGCATCCTGCCAATGACTCCATGGCTTACTATCAGAAGCGGCCTGGCCTTGTATTTGTTTTTGGCAAGCCACATTATTTTTCTGGCCCGCTTTTCTATTTTCCCAATATTTTCCCCGTTGGGCGCCTTGTAAAATATCCTCGTCATTTTTTTCCCGTTTTTAATGAACGCATCCGGGTATCTTTTTTGCAGGCTGTCAACTCTCTTCCCGGTCCAATCGCCAGTGTCCTGTTCCTTGAGAAGCGGAAGATACACTATCTTGCTGCCAAAACGTTTGGCAATCTGCCTTGCGGTTTCCACGGCCCTTTTTTGCGTGCTGCAAAGTATCAAAGCGGGTTTAATCCTCATTTTCCTTGCAGCTTCCCTGGCCTGAATTTTTCCAATTGACGTAAGGCCAAGGTTCCTCCTGGTGCCATTAAGAACGCCCCTGGAGTTTCCATAAGTCTGCGCATGGCGCATAAAATAGACTGCGCCGCCGTTATCACCCATAAAATCACACTCGAAGGCTGGCAAGTCCCTCTAAATCACAACATTGATTTTGTAGCCGCATTCGGGGCACTTGGGGTTTAGCCGCTCCTTTCTGCAGAGACCCTCAAAAACGTTGCTTTGTATTGAAAACCTGTTTCTTTTTATGAGCATTGTCTCACACTTGGGGCAGCAAGTGTCTTCAACATCCTCCAAACCAGTGTTGCCA
>VGKX01000195.1 GCA_016866895.1 Candidatus Parvarchaeota archaeon | reverse complement strand
CTTGCAAAACAGCTTGCCGGAAAAAAGATTGTCACAAATGACGGCGAGGAAATAGGGAAACTTGTTGACTTGTATGTAAACGAGGTCACAGGGAAGCTTGAGAACATCCTAGTTGAGCCAAACCCTGACAACCCGACTGCAAGAAAACTCAAGAAAGAAGACGGCTTGATTGTTGTTCATTACGACTCTGTCTTGGCGGCATCCGACCTAATCATCATTGACAGGAAAGGCGTTGAGGGATAAATTTAACCTGTCAAATCCCCCCTTTTCCAATCTTCTTCTCCCACGGCTTTAGCCGTGGGTAGCCCCCGTTGGCAATCATTCTTCCCCTATATCTCCCCAAGGGTTTTTCCATGGAGTTCGTTGATATTTTCAGCCACGGCAGGCCTGTGCTTGCCCTGTGCCCGATGGTGGGCGTAACAAACCTGCCCTTCAGATTGCTTTGCAAAAACCACGGCGCTGATTTGGTTTGCAATGAGATGCTTTCAGCCCAGGCAATAATTAGGGACAACAAAAAAACCATGCTCATGGCACGGGTGCTTGCAAAGGAGGGCCCTGCTGGCATACAGCTGATGGGCCCGGACGAGCAAACCATCGCAGGGGCAATAAAAAAGCTTGAGCAGCTCAAGGGCTCAGGCCTCACTTTCCCCTCGTATTATGACCTCAATCTTGGCTGCCCGTCAAAAAACGTCACGGGTGCGCAAAGCGGCTCCTTTATTCTCCAAAGCCCTGCTAAGGCAGGCCGCATTGCAAGTGCTGCTGTTGCAGCCTCAAGCCTGCCTGTGACTGTAAAGACGCGCCTTGGCTATTCCTCAAAAAACATCCTTGAGATAGCAGCTGCAGTTGAAAAGGCAGGGGCAAGTGCAATCACAGTGCATGCAAGAACAGCCTCGCAAGGCTACAGTGGCAAGGCATGCTGGTCTGACATAAAGTCAGTCAAGCAGGCGGTATCAATACCAGTCATTGGCAATGGGGACATTGCAAGCCCTGCGGATGCGGCAGCGGCCCTTGCATATAGCGGCGCTGACGGGGCCATGATTGGCCGGGGCGCAATCAAGGACCCGTCAATTTTTGAAAATTGCAGGAAAGCCATGGCAATTACAAAGGAAAATTCTGAAAAAAACAGAAACAGCCAAATCGTGGGTTCTGTCCCCCAAAAAACTGGCTATCCAAGCTGCCAATCAGGGGGTTCAGCAAGGCAAATGCACTGCTTTGCACCAACTCAAAATCCCTTCAGTCAAAAAGCCGCCTTGTTTGACGAGTATTGCGGAATTTGGGACCGGCATTTCGGCAAGTTCATTCCTGATATTTCCTATGCAGTCATCTTTGCAACGGAGCTTACCTCTGGCATGGTGGGGGGAGCGCAGGCAAGAAGGCAAATAAACAAGTGCAAATCTCTTGGCCAAATAAGGGATATTTTTTCAAGCCTTTCTACGTGACTTGGTTCCCCTGCCTTTGAAATGACTGCCCAAGAACCTAAATTCAATCCTGCCGCATTGAACTAACAACCCAAAACCAGCCGTGCTGCATTGAGCAAAAAGTCAAAACAACAAAGCAAGTCTTTTCAGAATTTGTTACTGAGTTTGTCTAAGCTCTCCGGGCAGCACCGTGTGAGCCTGCGATTCGGGAATAAAGATAAAGTTGGTGTTTTCAAATCTTTCCGCAATATGGATTGAGTGCGCCAGGTCACG
>VGKX01000194.1 GCA_016866895.1 Candidatus Parvarchaeota archaeon | reverse complement strand
CTGCGTCGCAAGAATCCTGTGCTCCAAATGCCCTTGTGGCGCATTCTCGCCCACATTCACATGGATTTTTTTGCTCCGTGGCCTTTTTTGCTGCCTTAGGGCACATGTGTGGTCCGAGTGCGCGTGCGAAACATAGCACACCTCGCCGCCCCTGCAATCAAGCGAGATGCTTGTGCCGTCGCTGCAAAACCTTGTGCTCCAAGCTGGCATATCATTCACTTTTCCCAATTTGCATCTGCTTTCAGTCTGGCCGCCTTCTGGAAAACTTTGGTGAAAACACTTGGTGAAAAAAACCATCTAAAACTCTTTCTATGCAAGCGTTTTCCTCGGTTTCTAGAATGGTTTTTTATTAGGCTCTATTAAATACTATTCTCATGAAAGGCGGCGGCACTGACTTCATCTGCGACTCATCCTCGCTTATCTCCCTTACAGACACCTGCTTTCTTCCCGCAATCTCCACAATCTGCTCCTCGTTTGATGGCTCGTTTCTAATCCCAAAAAGCGTTGAGGCGGAAAGCGTCACTACTCCTGTAAAAAACAAGGCATATGCCCTCAATGCCTTGCGCATAAAGCACGCAATCGACAGGGGGATTCTAAAAGTCTCCCCTTTTGATGCCTCAATGCACGCAAGCCAGATTATGGAAATAGCAAATAATGTCTTTTTCCTTTCCGGAAAGCCCATGCCACTGCTGCACCAGGGCGAGTCAGAAATCCTGGCGCTTTGCGATGCGCTTGGGATAAATAACGTGCTTATTGATGAGCGGACAACAAGGATGCTAATCGAATCGCCGCTATTGCTCAAGGACCATCTTGCAAAGGAGTTCAAGAAAAACATAGGCACAAACGAGGAAAACCTGGGCAAATTCCAAAAGCTCACCTCAAGCCTCAACCTTTTCCGCTCAAGCGAGCTACTCATACTTGCATATGAAAAGGGCTATTTTTCAAGCCTTGGGGCACTTGAGCTTGACACGCTTGAGGCAGGGCTTTACAGCCTCAAATACTCAGGCTGCGCAATAAGCTTTGAGGAAATTGTCACTTTCGTTGAGTCAGTTAGGGAATCCGGCTAGCTGGTTTTTACATGCCGCAAACAGTGCTCTCAAGCTATCCAAGCGAGGTATTGCCTGAAGGCAAGTCGGTTGTGATTTATGCGGACAGTCGCGAGCCTGAAGAGTTTGACTCACTTTTGGGCGGCCTTGGGGCGCATGTTGTAAGAAAACAGCTTGAGGTCGGGGACTTTATTGTCTCGCAGCGCTGCTGCATTGAGCGCAAGACCAGGCAGGACTTCGAGTCTTCAATAATTGACGGCAGGATATTTTCTCAGGCCCAAAACCTGTGCGGCGCATTCCAGCGCCCAGTCCTGATTGTTGAGGGGACCCAAAAACCAGACGGCGGGATTTCAATGCAGGCCATTCTTGGAGCATACGCCTGCCTGGTGTGCGACTACGGGCTGTCGGTTTTTTTTGTCAAGTCCCAGCAGGCACTCGCGCAGCTTCTTTTCAGCTTTGCAAGATACGAGCAGCTTAACCGTGACAAAAAAAGGGCGGTTTTTGCAAAGCGCAAGGCCCTTACAATGGATTTGATGCAGCGGGCCGTAGTAGAAAGCCTCCCAATGGTCGGGCCGACACTTGCAACCAACCTGCTTGCCCATTTTGGCAGCCTGCAAAACGTCCTGTCAGCAAGCGAGGAGGAATTATCCAAAGTGCCAAAGCTTGGGCCCAAAAAGGCTAAAATAATCAGGAACCTGCTGTGCGCCA
>VGKX01000193.1 GCA_016866895.1 Candidatus Parvarchaeota archaeon | reverse complement strand
AGGATGACTTTCCTTCTCAACTTCATAATTGACAAGGCGGCGAAAAACCCGGAGCTGCAGCAGGCGATTTCCGGCATGCTTGGGGACGAAGAGGCCAAAAAGCAGCTCATCTCGCCCCTTTTCTATCTCAAGGTGCTTCTAACCTGAAGGCCAAGGGGCGGTCAAGACGAAAATTGAAAAACCGATAAAAAGCCATCAAGCTGCGTTTGGGCCAGCTTATGTGCGCCTTTTTTTCTTCCTTCTTTTTGGTGCCTGCCTCGTCTTCCCCACCATGGGACTCCAGAACACTGCAGACGATTTTTTGGGCCTTGTGCCTCCCATTCTTGCATATCTCTCAACATGCGCGATAGAAACTTACGTGGTCTATAGGCTTGCAAAAGACGAGCTTCACCAAAAACGTGTCGCAATCTCGGTTTTTGCAATCAACATAGCCTCCTGGCCGATTTCCTGGCTTTTGGCAGCGCCGGCGGCGCAGTCGCTTCTGTTTGCAAACCAGCTCGGGCTTCCAATAGTCTATTCTGGCATAGTTCTTGTGGAAGTTTTTGCAGCGCTTTTTGAGGCAATCCTGCTTTACCTGATAAATAAGGAGGCTCTTGAGTTTTCGCACGCGCTAAAGTATAGCATTGCCGCAAACATCTCAAGCTTTGTTGCAGGCGCCTTGCTTCTTTTTGCAGCTGTGCGCATTTTTGGCTTTAGCACCTGATGCCCAGGCTTAATGCTTCCACAGTGCAGCCACAAGTCCGTCAAAATTCCTGCATTCGTACCAATATATGTCAAAAACTTTCTTTCCTTTAGCTCTTATCTCAGCTCGCTTTCCGCGCACAGTATCCATTAAAAGGGCCTTGTCTAGACAAGAGGCATCAAGCTTCTTCTCAGTTGGTTTATCTGAAAACAATCCAAACCAGACAATGCGAACCCCCTTTTTGTCAACTACGAGCAAATACGGCTTTACGTAAAGCGGATTGACCGCATAAACCCTTCCGATGTTGAGCCTCTCTTTTTTAACAAGAAACGAGTTTTGCCTTAAGGATAGCGAAAGTCTGTTGTAGTATTTTTCAAGCAGGGGCAGCTTTGAGCTGTTTAACCTGTCAAGCAGGTAAAACAACAAAATAAAAGCGATTCCAAGGCCGCCTATCCCCATGGCGGCTTTTGCGTCATCCTGGGCACTTGTGAGCAATAGGGCTGCGTCGACAAAAAGAAGAATCAAAAGCCCATATGCAAGCACCCTAACGCTTCCACTGCTTGCGGAGTGTGAAAATTCAGCATTGGCAATCATACGGGCGTCTCTTTGAGCCCCTTACTTAATCAGGCCCTTGTCCCTAAGCCACTGCACCTGCAGCCGTGAGTATCTCCAGACTATGTCAGCCCTTTTCTCCGGGTCAATCTCCCACAGCTTGACTACAACAATGTCCCCATCGCGCACCCAGATGTTCCGCTTGATGTTCCCGGGAATCCTGCAAATCCTCTCCTTGCCATCTTTGCACTCAACCAGCAGCCTGCCCCCGCCAAGCATGGAGATGACTGCGCCAAACTGCTCGTTGCCCTCGGGCATCCTGACCCTGCCAAGTGTCTGGGGCGGCTTTCTGTAAACCATAGATATCATCAATCCCGATTCATTTTTCCAAACTGAACTTTACTTTACCGGGGCCCTTGCGCCACACGCCTCGCACACAAGCGTCTTAATCCCGTGCTGGCCTTCCATCAGCCGTGTGTCCGGCTTTTTGCACTCCTTGCAAACAACATATGAATTTATGAAATCTGAAAGCTTTTCATTTATTGCCCTGTCATAGA
>VGKX01000192.1 GCA_016866895.1 Candidatus Parvarchaeota archaeon | reverse complement strand
ATGTCAAAGACCAAATCCTGCAGATAGTATGGCATGGCAAACACGCTACAGCCAGCAAACAGGCCAAGCGCAGGTGGGATAAAAACACCGGCTGGACAGATTCTTGGCAAGGCCAAAAGATTCGCAAAACCCAAACGGCCGTTAAACGGCGGTTATTATGCTTGAAAGCTGGCTTAAAACCACCAGTATTGGCAAGCTTTCCTAAAATTTTAGCTTTTGCTGCAACAGCCCAAGGGAGCCGTCTTGCGCCCTTGACCGATTTATTTTAAGGTTAATGCCATCGCCCTCAAACCGCGGGATAACGTGAAAGTGCAGATGGAAGATAACCTGGCCTGCTTCCTTGCCGCTGTTGTTGACGATGTTCACGCCATGGCACCCGAGCCTCTCTTTTTGCCTCTCTGCAATTTTTTCAACAGTTGACATGATGTTGGTGAGAGTCTGAGTCGGCGTGTCAAAAATGTCGGTGTGGTGGTCTTTTGGTATTACCAGAGTGTGCCCGTCGCACCCTGGATACAGGTCCAGGATGGCGATTGTCTTTTCATCCTCAAAAATTTTGTGTGCAGGAAGCTGGCCTGCGATTATTTTGCAAAATATGCACGAGTCTGGCACGCGCCCACCCCCAAAAACAGCAGGCCTAGTGGCCCAGCCTTTGCCTTGCTCCTTCCCTGACTGCGCCTAGAAGCAGCTGGGTCACCTTTGCCGCATCTTTCCCCCCTTCATAGGCAGTGCCGACCTGGATTGCCTGTGCGCCTGCGCCCACAACAGCCTTTGCCTGCTGCGGCGTGCGGATGCCGCCTGCGACAATATAGGGGACATTGATTGATTTAGAGACAGCCTGCACCATTTCAAGGGGGATGTGCCCGGTTGCCGGGTTGCTGCCTGCATCTGTTATGATTAACCTGTGACCTATGTACTGGCCCGCAAGGGCGTAAGCTGCCGCAAGCTTCGGCTTGTTGCGCGGGATAAGGTTTGCATCCCCGACAAAGCCCACAGTGCCGCCTGGCTCCACAACAACATACCCAACTGGAAGCGGCTCAAGCTTCATCCCAAGGACATTGTGGGCTGCAAGCATCTGGGCAGTGCTTATCCAATAGGGGTTTCTGGAATTGAGCATTGACATGAAATAGACTGCATCGGCATGCCTTGAAACGGTGCTAATATTTCCTGGAAAAAGGACAACTGGCACATTGGCAAATGACTTGATTTCCTTTGCAACGGCATCAAGCAAGTCCCCCTGCACGCCTGTGCTGCCGCCTATGAGAATTAGGTCGGTGCCAGCCTCGCACGCGCCTTTTGCGCAGGCTGCGGCATCCTTGAGGGACTTGTAGTCAAGCGGGTCGACAAGCGAGAACAAAAGCGCCCCTTTCTTGTCAATTGACTCGTTTATGTATTTCTCCACTTTTCCTATTGCAACAGCCATAAAACCACATCATTTGGAAAACTGAATGCGCAATGCCCTTTCCCAAAAGCGCCTGCGCCATTGTGCCACCTTCAATGCAAAACAATACGGCAGCACTAGTTTTGTGCCAATTCACCTTTTTTAAACTTGCCAACAACCTGCAAGATGCCTTGACGAATGCCGACTTTTGGGGAATAGCCAAGTATTTTTTGCGCCTTGGCAAAGCTGATTTGCCTGTCGGAGCCAATTATTTCAAGCATTTCTGCCAAAAGGGAAGCTGATTCCTTGTTCCCAACGCCAATTTTTGAGAGCCAGATTTTTAGGTTGGCCAAAAAAAGAGCCAGGGATTTGCTTATGTTGTTTGTTGGCGATTTGACCCCAAGCCCCTCGGAT
>VGKX01000191.1 GCA_016866895.1 Candidatus Parvarchaeota archaeon | reverse complement strand
TGACTATCTCCTTGTCTTCAGCGTATGCCTTCAATCCTTTCACTTCAAGCAAATCCATCCAATCTCCCTCAAACACAATCACGAGTGGTGGGAACCCGACATGCAGACCACGCACGGGTCCTTCTTGCCCATGTTTGACTTCTTCGCAATCACGAGTATCTTCGCAACCTCGAAATCCAGTTCCTGCCCTTTCACCTTGCCTCCTGCTATTTTCTTCGCAAGCTTCCTGCAGGCAGCAGATGACTTCGAATCAAGCTTCATGCCGCCACGTTTTCCAGAAACATACTGCGAGATGGCGGCCGAAGTGGTGCCAAGGGTGACAGCAATCTTGCTTTGCGCCATCCCCTCCTTCCCCATGTCAAGGGCAAGCTCTCGGCAAATGGCAGGCAGAAGCTTCCAATGCACGTCCGCGCAGGGCAGCATGTAAAATCACCTTGGCTCAAGTTGTTAACGATTGTTAATTTCCTGGCAAGGAGGTATTTAAGGCTGCCTACTCGGAGAAGAAAAGGGGAAAAAGAAGGAAAAAAGAAAGAAACTAACTGCGCATTGCTGGCCTGAAAACCTGCCTTTGCAATACGGGCTGCTTATATGTCGGCCTTGCCCCGATTGCAAACGTCTTGTCAAATCCTGTGCCATTGAAGCTCGTGGGTTTTGCCGATTTCTTCGTTGTCTTCGGTTTTTTAGTTTCCTTCGGTTTCTTCGTTGTGTCAACCTTAACTGTAGTGTCTGGCAACACCGGTTCAAGCTTGACTCCCTTTAGTTCTGCTCTGGTTTCAGGGCTTGTCATGTGCACTAGTGTCAATGCTGTTGCCTGCCTCATAGTGGCTGGGCGAGTGCTGTCACCTTTAAATTCAACCGCAGGCGCGCCCTCCGAATTTCTGCTTGGGCCAAGCGTAAGGTGCTGTTCATTTGCTACGGCTACAGCTATCACATCCTTGACTGTCAAGCCTAAGTTTGCTGCAGCTTCTGAACTGTCCAAAGCGAGTTTTATTTCCTTTACTGCCTTGTCACTAAGTTTGTTCTGGATCGCCAATGCAGCGACAGAACGAGCAGCGTCTCCAGTCAATTCTGGGACAGCGAGGGTTATCTGTGCCGCTCTGGCAGCAATATTGTCGTTTTCAACTTTGTTTTGGTATAAGTAGTATCCACCTATGACAAGCACCGCTCCTGCAATAACGCTCAGTATAGTTATTTTGGTGCTTTTTTTCATTGGAGCGTTTTCTTCCAACATGTGCCCTCTCGGGTGCCATTCTTCTGCCATTCTCCCACCTCTTAGAATGAGGACTAAATATGAGTAATTGGCTTTTTATAGCTTGTGCCTAAGAGCGACAAGTCGTGTCAGTTTCTATTTGAAAACCCTGCCAGTTTCTTCGGCCCAGAAAAGGAGGTCAAGGTGCGCAGGCGGGATGCCTATTTTTTGACAGAATTTTTCCATTTTCTCCTCTATTTCCAGGTAGCGCTTTGCTGTCAGCGATTTTGGCAGTGAAGGGATGGCGCCGTGCTTCACCAAATTCTTCAGGATATGCCTGTCAAGTATGGCAATCGTTTTTCCCCTTCCAACATTCCGCAGGTAATGGCTCGCCTCCTTCCAGCCAATGCCCTTCACCAACTTCAAAAGGGCGGCTCGCGCTTCCTTTTCGCTTCCGTTGTGTGTTGCAGCCACCAGTTCTGCGAACCCGTTCGGCGAAAACTTTTCCCTTGCCAGCACAAGGTATTCCGCTTTCTTGTTGTGGAAGCGCGTCCTTGTGGAAAGGATGCCTCTGATTTCAGGCACGCTTCCGCCATGCAGCAGCTTCCTTTGCTTTAA
>VGKX01000190.1 GCA_016866895.1 Candidatus Parvarchaeota archaeon | reverse complement strand
GCCAGTGCACACCTTGATTTTTTCAAACCCCGCCAGAGTGTCCAGGTGCACAATGCACAGGTCAGTGACGCCGTTTAACTGCACCGCATATTTTACGCAGGCCAAATCCAACCAGCCCACACGCCTTGGCCTGCCAGTCGTTGTGCCGTATTCGTGTCCTTTTTCCCGGATTTTGCTTCCTGTTTCATCCACAAGCTCTGTTGGAAGAGGGCCGTTGCCGACCCGAGAGGTGTAGGCTTTTATGACGCCAAAGACGCGCTTAATTTTTGTCGGACCCACGCCAGCGCCCGTGCAGGCAGCCCCGGCAATCGTGTTGGATGAGGTCCCAAAAGGATAAAGCCCGTGGTCAATGTCCAGCATGGCAGCTTGTGCAGCTTCAAATAGCACAAGCTTTTTTGAATCAAGAAGTAGGTTAATCTTGCAAGAAACGTCCCCTGCATATTGCTTGAGTGTTGCAGCATATTTAAGATAGGAATCAGTGCAGCTTTCAACTTGGATGTTTTCCTTTCCGTAGAGGGCTTTTGAAATCTCGAAAAACCGCTTTCTTGCAAGTTCAAGTTTTTCCCTAAGTTTGGCATCGTCAAGCATGTCCTGCACGCGAACTCCCACCCGCGCGTGCTTGTCTGAATAAACAGGCGCTATTCCGCTTTTTGTGGAACCTGCAGCAGCCTTGCCAAACGACTCCTCATGGTAGGCATCCAGGAGTTTATGATACGGAGTAATTACATGGGCCTTTGTGTCTATTGTCAAAAGCGGGATTATGCCTTTTTGGGAAAGCATTGAAAGCTCCTTGTCCACAAGCACCTGTGGGTCAATTACAACACCTGCCCCAAGCATGACCTGCTTTCCTGAGAGCACGCCTGAGGGCATGAGATGAAAGGCGTATTTGACCCCCGCGACTTTAACGCTGTGTCCTGCATTTGAGCCTCCGTTGAAGCGCACAACCGCCTCAGACCGACTAGCAAGAAAGTCAATGACTTTACCCTTGCCCTCGTCCCCCCACTGCAATCCGACTACAACGGTTCCGGACATTTTTACACCACGAAAAAAATTTTTCTATTAGGTTGATATTATTAGGTTGATATTATTTCGATTAATTTGGCATAATATTTTGTTTGCCTATGCCTGCCAATGATGCATTTATAGTATGCCTTGCAAGGAAATAAAAAGCAGCAAGGCGGCCACGCCCATATTACTTTTTGCCTTCAGCTTCTTGCGCCTTTGCCCTTTTCTCAACTTTGGCCCTGACAAGCTTCTCTGCAAGGTTTAACGCATCAACAAGGCCCTGGGGCCTTGTGCCATGCGCCCCTGCTGCGCAGATGTGGCCCCCGCCGCTTCCCCCAATCAGGCGCGCAGCCTTTGCCATGATTTTTGACATGTCAAGGCTGCCTGCATAGGCGTTTTTCATCCTGGCTGATATCCTTGCCAGATTCTTGCCTGCATGGCCGACAACTGCCACATCTGCTCCAAGAAAGATTAGTGCCGTTGCAGCCTCTGCCTCAAAACTTGCCGACTGGGACAGTGCAATGAGAAAATCGTTTTGGCCAAGCCTGTTTGCCGCAGGCGCTATCCTGATTATTTGCGCCTCCCTGCACGCCTCAAGCACCGACATCCTGTGTGCCAGGTCCTTTGGCTGCTCCACAAAACCAAGTATTTGGGGGTAGGTAAGGCCGGATTTTTTCAAAAGTGATGAGGTTATGTGGAAGGTTTTTGCGGAGGCCGACCTGAAATAATAGGAATCGGAAACAATGCCGCAAAGAAGGCAGAGCGCCGACATCTTTTCTATGTTGTTTGCGCCAAGCAGGCCGAACACAAGCTCGCAGGCAGAGCAGGCCTTGTT
>VGKX01000189.1 GCA_016866895.1 Candidatus Parvarchaeota archaeon | reverse complement strand
GAGTATCCTGCGTTAGGACGCTGAACGAGGAACAGCCAGGAAACACTGCAAAACAGAAGGAGAATGCGAGCGCGCCTACGGCGGAAAGGAGCTTTTGCCTTAGTGGAAAAATTTTGGGAATTTTATGGTTAGCGCCATTGGCATGAATGGGAAAAGAAGTTTGAAGAAGGCGCATGCGCACTCACTTTCTTTTCAGTTGGAGATAAGGCTCGATAAGCTCTTGCAGCTGAGACCTAAGCTCATTTGTGTCTTCGCTGTGGATTGGCTTGAACTTGTGCGCCAGCTCCTTGTGGCCATGCAGCCACAGCCAGTGGGAAAAGTCGTTCCTCTCGGCATGGTAACGCAGGCTTTCAGAGTTCATGGTCATTATCAGCCCATATACTTGGAGAAGTGAGTGTGCCCTGGCCACTTCCTTCCCGTCAGGCGTGCGGAAAACAAAATCGCCAAAGCCAAAGTAATCGTTTATTATGCGCTTGAGTTCTTGCAGGAAAATGGGGTCGTCTTTCCAGATGGAGAAAACGCGGTGCTCGCTTGCAGCCTGCTGCGCCCATTCCTGCTGCGCAGACTGCACAACAATTGGCGTGCGCTCATCGTACTTTTTTATCTTGTCCACAAGCAAGGGCCAGCCGTCAGAGACCAGGTGGCCGCCGCGGGGAGTTTCAATGTCAAGTATGGCGCCTGAAAGCAAATCCTTGCATTCGTTGATTATTTTTTCAGCTTCCTCAAAGGTGCGGGCAAGAAGCACGCGCGTGCGGTGATGTGTGATATCGAAGAGAGTGTTGAGGAAGCTGGTGTAGTGGCTGGGATAATCTTCAACGACTAGAAGGCTTTCGCCAGGTTTTTTCTCATGGTTCAGGTGGTCTTCATGCAGGCGCACAATGGATTGTATCACTTTTTCCTGCCCCTGGTAAAAGAAAACTTTCACATTTTGCAAAAGCGCAGGCGAGAAGCTTCGGCCAAGGACAAAATCGTCAAGCGCAAAAGGGTTGCCGATGCACTCGTCCCTGCTTGTGAGAAGGTAAACCTGCGCGCCTTTGGATTTTTCAGCTGCGACCTGCACAATTTCCTCAAATCGAGATTCTCTAGGGTTCTGGCCTATGTCAGTTATGATAATCGTATGCGAGTCGGCGCCTTTCAGGGCTGAGGAGAGCTCCTCAATAGTGTGCCTTGAGCTTTTTTGCCTGCCAAGCTTAGGAGTAAGGGTCGATATAGGTATGAATTCCGGTTTGGGATGGATGTGAAGGAGATTTTTACCTACCAAATTATTTTCAGCAGGTGTGCCCACTGAGATGATTTTTTTGGCGCGTATGCTGTTGCGTATCTGGGGAAATGAGTGCGCTAAAGCTGGTTGCATGCAATCACATCTTGCTCGACAAAGCAAGACATCAGTCGCTGAAAGCAACTGTGAGTTGTGATAAAATATAGAGACAAATGATTAAATAACCTATGCCCAATAAGTCAGAAACGATTCGGATGGCACCAGCCCAGAATGCAAACTATCGATTCAATGACTACGTTGCAAAAATAACGAGCATGAAGGAAATATTGCGGGCGCCTGATTTTAGGAATATTGGCAGTGGGGAGATAGGCGGAAAGGCAAGAGGTCTGTCTGTTTTTGTGGATGCCCTTCAAGAGGAGAAGGAAAGGCTGGCAAAGGAATTTGGAAAGGAAATTTTCATTGCCGTGCCAAAAGCAACTGTAATAAGGACAAGCGTATTTGAGGAGTTCGTCGGCAAAAATAACTTGTGGTCAATTGTCAGGCAAAATCTTCCAAATGATGAGATTGACAAGGCGTTTTTGGCAGGGAAATTTTCATCAGAAGCAATTGAGCAGTTCGACAAACTGCTC
>VGKX01000188.1 GCA_016866895.1 Candidatus Parvarchaeota archaeon | reverse complement strand
GCACGAAGCCGGCTTGCATGTAATTTCAAACAAGTGCATAAAGATAGAACATGAAAAACTATGCACTGAAAATAGAAAATAAGACAGATTATGAAAAACAAAAGGACTATCGCCAAGGTAAAATGAAAAAAGAGGGCTGGCAAAACGCCAGCCAAACTAACCTCATTGCCTTTTAGTTTTTCGTCTGTATGTTAACGCCTTCTGGCTTCCTAAACACGTTGCCCATTTTTGCCCCAAGGATTGCCTTCACTCCCTTCTTTTCTGCAAGGTCGGCAAACCTCTGCGTCACAATGCCGTCAAACACAACCGCATGCACGGAACTTTCAGCCTCAAGTGTCTTGTACATGTCCCTTATCGGAACTTCCTTGAGCAATCCAAGGCCTGCATCGTAAAACCTTGCCTGCAGTGTGTTTTCAAGCTCAGCAAGGCTTTTTGTTAGGGCCTCTGGAATCTGTGCCATCACAGCCTGGCCTGCGCCTAAGGGGGCCTGTTGCAAGTCCTGCTGCACATCCTGCCGCTGCACTTGCGGCTCCTGTGCAACTTCAAGCTGTGTTTGTTGCTCCTGCCTTGTAGCCTGGGCTTCAGCCTGCTGCTCGGGCTTTGGCCTTATTGCCTGGGCATGCCTTGGCGCAAACTGGTGCGCCTCGTGCTGTCTTGGCGCAGCCGCCTGTGCAGACTCAAACTGGCTCACCTGCGGCGCATCACCCTGCTGCCCCTCGCGCGGCCTGTCAAACTGCCTTGCGCCCCGCTCGCGCCTGTCAAACCTGTCAGGGCGCCTCTCATCATACCTTCCCTCAAACCTTCTGCCCCGCCTTTCAGCCTCCCCATTCCTTTTTTCCTCAGCCGCCTGCTCAAAGGGCACTTTGCCCCTCAGGCACTTGATAAGCTCCTTTCTTGCAAGCTCCTCTACTTCCTTGCCTGATGGCGCGCGGGCAACAAAATCTATCTCGGCAACGTTGGAAAGCTCGTTGAGGATAATGTCCCCTCCCCTGTCGCCGTCCAGGAACACAGTCACTTCCTTTTCCTTTGCAAGCTTTGCAATAGTGCCGCCAACGTTTGCCCCGCCGACCGCAATCACGTTTGTGATGTCGTTTTTGAGCAGGTTGAGCACGTCTGCGCGGCCTTCAACGATAATTATCTCGTTGTATTTTTCAATGCCAGGGCCGCATGGAAGCTTGTCCTCGCCGTAGTCGGAGATTTCGGCAACCTTGACCTCCTGCCTGACCATCTCGGATATCTCCCTGCTTTCGGGAAGCTCGTTTAGTAGCAGGTTTTTGAGAAGCGTCTTTGCCCTCTCCACAAGCACCTTGCGCTTTGCATTTCTTGTGTCCTCGACCTTCTCAACGGCTATTTTTGCCTCGCAGGGCCCAATCCTGTCAACAGTTTCAAGCGCTGATGCAAGAATGCAGGTCTCAACCATGTCAAGCGAAGACGGCAATTTTATTTTGCCGACAGACCTGCCGCCCCTTGGCGTCAGGTCGACCTCAATCCTGCCAATCCTGCCGTTTTTCTGCAAGTCGCGCAGGTCCAGCTCATCGCCAAGCAACCCTTCAGTCTGGCCGAAAATAGCCCCGACAACATCTGGCTTTTCAACCAAGCCCTCAATGTCCACGCTTGCATATACTAGGTATTTTACCGTGTCAATGTATGTTTTGCCCATATAAGTCACCGTTTTCAATCATAATTCCTGTTTTTTTTGAAAATTCCTCTTCAGTGCAGCCTATCTCAAGCACCTTGCTTGCCGACTTTGCCCCGGAAGCTACCTTGACATCGCAGCCAAGCAGCCTGCAAAGCCTTTCAATTAGCTCGCAATTTGCCCTGTTTCCCTCGCGCCCGGATTTTACGCAAACTGTTATCCTCCCTGC
>VGKX01000187.1 GCA_016866895.1 Candidatus Parvarchaeota archaeon | reverse complement strand
ACTCTGTTCTGGAAGCCTCTGCCACTGGCGACGAGCTTCTTGGGTTCAATGGAATTATTGACAACACTGCAAGGCTGATGCTTTTCACGCTTTTCATGCCGTTTGTTTCACTGATGGTTACGATTGCAAGTATAAAGGTTGCCTCCCCACTATTCGGAGGGGACGCGGAGATTGCCGGCCTTACAAGGCTCATATAGTATGCCGGGAAACCGATTGTTGATAGTTGGAGTGTTAAATAAGCAAAGATTTTGAGGGCGATGATGTGAAAAAATTGGCAATGTGGCTTGCAATTCTCAGCGTACTGGCATTGCCGCTTTTTTCCCAGTCCCTCTTGCCAGATATCGGCTCCAATTTCACGCCATTTAGCTGCAGTGCGGCGGCAGGGCCGAACTGGCTGCTTCTTTCCGGAATTGTCCTCATGGGCTCAGTGCTCATGATTGCACTTGCGTACATGGCAGGCTCCGCATTAAGCTCGCCAAAAATCATTGCCTGGGCAAAAGAGGGTCTTTTCCAGACTGCGGCCTCTGCCCTGATAATTGCGGGATTTGTGGTTTTTGGATTGACTATTGATACGACCCTTTCCGCAGTGACTGGAAGGCCGAATGTAACACTTATTGACAACGGAATGGATTATGCAAAGGTGATTGAATCAACCATACTGTCAAATTTCCTGACGCTCAATGTGATGAACATTGCGATAGGGGTTTTTGGCAACATGCAAATCAACCTCAGGGCAGGAGGGTTTGGCCTGTCGTTTTCCCTTGCGCCGATGTTCAGGCCCATACTTGATGCATTAGGGCTTCTTGTGAATTTCATGATGGCTGCATTGTGGGAGTGGTTTGCCCAGCTATTCCTCCTTTGCTTCATCAAGCAGCAGATGCTGACTGTATTTATGCCACTTGGCATAATACTTCGCGCGTTTCCAATCACAAGAAGCGCAGGAGGGGCCATAATAGCAATTGCAGTAGGGCTCTATTTTGTGTACCCCTTCATGCTGACAGTCAACCAGGTAATCACAACCGCCCATTACGGAAATCCACTTGACAGGGGAGGGTCAAGCTGCAACTTTACGGGATTTTGGGATTGCGCATATGAGACATATGGCTCAAGTGTGATAAACACGCTTCTCAAGGGAACGGTATTGACAGGAAGCGGCCTTGTGCTGACTGCGGTTTTTGCAAAAACATACGTCACCGGGCTTATGGCCCTTGCAGCCCCGGTTTTCTCCTCAGTCATCCTGACAAGCATTGCCATAAGCGTGTATTATTACATTTTTGACCTTGTTTATCTTCTGGTGATTGTCTCCATGCTCTTGACGCTTTTGAATGTGTTTGTGACAATGACTTCAATTAGGGAGATTGCCAAGTTCCTGGACTCTGACCTGAACCTGTCTTCCTTGCTAAGGATGCTTTGAAAACGTGGATAGTTAATGTTACGGACAGATAATTTACTGTATTCGGCCTTTATGAAAAGTGCGGCGGGATGAATCATGCCAAATGAATTTCAGGGAATAGCTTTTGAAGTTTGCAACAACCCGGGCATGTTTGGCACGGCATGGCAGCCTTGGCTGGTTGGCGTTGCCTTTGCACTGATAGGCTCATCAGTGCTAGTTGCCCTAATTTACATGATTTCAACAATACTGAAAAACCCCCAGTTCCACGCCTGGGCAAAATTCGAGCTTTACCAGATTATACTGACCGCCCTCATTTCAATTGGGGTTGTTGTCACAGTATCGAGCATTTGCAACGTGTCCCCGACACTGTTTGCGGATTTGCCAAGATACCAGGGACTGACAATGTTCCAGGCAGCTGAAAATTATCTCTCATGGTTCAGGACATCGGCGTCTATAGGCTTTACATATATTTTTGCCGTGAACAACCTTCTTAGCAGGGCAATCGGAGTGACTTGGAACATGAGGCC
>VGKX01000186.1 GCA_016866895.1 Candidatus Parvarchaeota archaeon | reverse complement strand
CATCAGCAATTTTTACATGTAATTTTGAGCAGCAGCGAAAAATTACGGCATGTTGTGCGACAGAAGGGAGCACAACTATGCCTAAAAATTGCATCAGCAATTTTTAAATTAAATTTTTGATATACTTGCGCGAGTTGGAGATTGAAAAATATGCAAAACATAAATCTTGGCGTTTTTGACACTGAGAAAACCTATGCAACCCACCTTGGGAAAAAGGGCACTGCAAGCGACTATACAATCTACAACCACAAAGGGCAGGAAAGCTATCTGTGCGCCTACGAGCCGACAGGCTACCCTGAAAAGCTCTCGCCGCTTTTGTATTGCGCCAGCATGACTGATTTTGAAGTATTAGTCCCCCGCCAGCCGACCCGCGAGCTAGGCGAGATGATAGTCCTTTTGGATTCGCTTGAAAAGAAGGCGTATGTGGATTACAGCTACATGGACAGGGAGGGGTTTGAAAGGCTTGTTGCCGGCACGGCTCTTGCAGGGGCAGCTGAGGCACCGCCTGAAGGGCCTGTTGCAAGGGATTTTTTTGCCAATCTGGTCAGCCAGAGTGGCGGCAATGGCGGCCTTTACATACCTGTTGACAGCGCTTTTGCAGTCAAAAGCGTCGGAACGGTTGCCCTGGGCCAGGTCTATGGCAGGGGAGTGGAAGTGCATGAGGAGCTTGAAGTCTTCCCAACTGGCAAAAAGTGCGCTGTGCGCTCATTGCAGGTGCACGATGAGGACGTGTCGCAGGCGGGAGTTGGCAGCAGAGTCGGGCTTGCGCTAAAGGGCCTGGATGCCGGGGAAATCGAAAGGGGCTGCGTACTTGCGCCGCCAGGAAGCATAAAGTGCGCAAAGAAGTTTACCCTGAAGGCCAAAATAAGCAAATTTTACAGGGATGAAATCAAGTCCCCGGACCAGATATTTGCCTCATGCTGCATGTCATACAAGCCCATCAGGGTCTTGGGCATAGAAAGAAGCGGACAGGAAGCCACAATAAGCGCCGAAACTGTCAATGATGCGCAGATGGCTTTCCCGCCTGGGGCAAAAGTCGTGCTTGCAAAGCCCGAAGGCAAGATGAGAATCATAGGAAGCGCAAGTATTGAAATGTAAACTGATAAATTGCGATGGAAATTGTTATACTTGATAGCCGACAAAAAAGGCTAGGTAGAAAATATCGCGGGAAAAATAGGGAAAGCCTGCAGGAAATGATGGTTTGATGGGAAAACTGATTATTGCTTTTGCCTTTGTTGCCATTATCCTGGCGCAGGGGCTTTTTGCATCGTGCGTAAATGATGAAAAAAGCGTATTTGTGCCTGCAGTTGTAGGAGACTCTGGAAAAATAGTGAGGTTCACACTTAAGACTGTTGATGGCACAGGAAGGTCCTATTTTGCCACAAGCCCCAGGGTTGGCTCATCCACGCAAGGCTCGCATGAAATAGCCATAAGGCAGTCAATTGAGCTTGCAAATGTAAGCTGGGCAGAGCAGTGCGACTATCTTCTCAGGGTAGAAAATTACACTATAAGCAAATCAATAGAGGGGCCTTCAGCCAGCCTTGGGATTGCTATAGCTGCCCTGGCAATCCTGCAAAACAAGTCAGTTCGGGATGACGCCGCATTTTCAGGCTCTATAGGGTCTGAAGGGTTTGTTGAGCCTGTCGGGGGGCTTGCGGAAAAGGCAAGCGGAGTCGGACAGGAGGGGAAAAAAGTGTTTGTAACCCCAAGGCAGGAGGCGTTTGAAAAAATCCTGCTTTCGACAATTTCATACAGGTACGGGCTTTCCATTGCCCAGGTTGACAAGCTTTCGCAGGCTGCACAGATAGCATTCAGCCCGCAATCAAGCAAGGTTGAAAGCACGCTTGGAATACCTGAACCAAAGCTTCCAGAAAACCTGACCGACATAAGCGCCCAAAACGACGACTTTGACCTGAGGGTTTTTGAGGGGATTGCTGCAGACT
>VGKX01000185.1 GCA_016866895.1 Candidatus Parvarchaeota archaeon | reverse complement strand
CGGCTTTAGCACCCAGCCATGGGGGGGACTTGCGCCGCTTACAAGCTCGCTTGCCATCCTCACTAACGGCATTCTGGTCGCCTACATGGTCACGCTTACGCAAAACCTCATACTAAAATACGTAAATGTCGCCATGCTCACATATCTTCTGCCGATAGGTATTTTGTTTAGGGCATTTTCCCCCACCAGGCAGTTTGGGGGGGCGTTGATTGGCCTTTCAATCGGCATGTTTGTTTTTTTCCCGGCAATGCTTGTGTTTGACGATTATGTTATAAGGGATTTGATTAATGCTTCAAGGGAACAGACTGCAGACAAAGTCATTTCACAGTACCGCGACCAGCTGGATGAGGACCAGCTGAGGGGCAGCGGCGTTACCGGCTCGTTTGAAAGCGGCACAAGTGAGCCCGAAGGGAACATAATAGCGAATTATGCCACAAACTTGTTCTATTCGGCCGTAAGACTTGGCACCAACCTGTTCATAGCAGGCGTCATACTTGTCGCATTGAATTTCGCAGTCCTCATAACTGCGGTGAAGGAACTTTCGCGCGTGTTTGGCGACGAGGTTGACGTTTCAAGCCTGACAAGGATGATATGAAGAGATTTTGTTTTGAGTTTGATGTGGGATGATTGCATGCCAGAACCGCTTTTGATATTCAGCAATGTTTACCTTGGCTGGGAGTCTCTGATTATTCTTGCTTCCTTCTCGACTTTTTTCCTAGTCACGCTGTTTTACATGCTTGCTTATGCATTCAACCTTCAAAACCTCAAAAAATGGTGCAAGGCCGAATATATGGAGGTTCTTGCAACACTTGTGATTGCCCTTCTTCTCATTGGGTTCATTGACATAGGCCTTGGGGCAACGTCATCGTTTACAAGAAATGTCGTCAACGCGGCCGGGCTTTCAAACTACGGC
Organism: Candidatus Parvarchaeota archaeon; assembly: GCA_016866895.1. NCBI lineage: Archaea > Nanobdellati > Candidatus Parvarchaeota > Candidatus Parvarchaeota archaeon. The sequence goes on along the minus strand of VGKX01000185.1, from coordinate 1,052 downwards.
ACAGGAAGCAATCCCAGCCCGTTTGACATAACTAGAGGATACCTTAATGAGTCAATCGGGTGCATCAAATCAGTCTACAGGGTCATGTACGCCTACAATTTCTATGTTGAGTTCCTTGAAAAAATAAGCCAGGACATTGGTGGCACAGAACCCGTAGCAGGCACATGGTATAAAGCCGGCCTGGTGTCCCTATTCCACTATCTTGCAAACAGGGTGACATATGTTCTTGTATTCCAGTATTTCCAGTTCAGGCTTACGGATTTTTTTGAAGCCACGATGCTGACTCTTTTCCTTCCGGTTGGCCTTATATTAAGGACATTCCCCCTAACAAGGGGAGTCGGAGGCTTTTTGATTGCACTTGCAATTGGCTGCTACATTATCTTTCCTCTTAGCTACCTTATGATAATTGCAATCCAGGGAAATGTGGCCGGGGGCTGCAACATACAAAACCTTCCGGTAATTAAGCCTAACACGATATGCCCAGGCTCGCTGCCGCAGGCATACATGCAGCTTCAAAGGGAAAACAAGGACATAAACAGCATTGCAGATGCGGCTTCTGTCATTGCAAACTATATTGGCACGATAACAATGCAATCTCTGTTTTATCCACTTATAGCACTGATTATGGTTTTCACGTTTGTCAGGCAGACTTCAAAGCTTCTGGGTGCTGACCTGGCAGAGCTGGGGCACGGGCTTGTGAAATTAATATAAAGGGCAGCGTAGATTTTATTATGGCGGTGGTAACAATGGATGACAAGGAAGTTTCTGCTGGTTATTCTTCATTTCCTTCAGGTTTGAGAAGGTCTGCACCAGCCACACAGAGCCAGGCGGCACAGGCGCCACCACAGCTTCCTCCAAGGCCGCCAATGCAGCAGCGGCCACAGGCTTTTGATTCAGATGCGCCAAGAAAGTCGCCGATTCTCTCAAAGGTTGCCATCGGCCTTGCAGTAATAAGCCTTGTCTTGAATTTTTACCTGCTTTTCACAATCACTGGCATTAAAGGCGAACTTCGAGGTCTCTCCGATTCATTTGAAAGCATCAAAAGCAAGGAT
>VGKX01000184.1 GCA_016866895.1 Candidatus Parvarchaeota archaeon | reverse complement strand
CTGATTGAAATAGAATACGGCTAGGCAGAAGGCTGTGTTCAGTTTAGTCCCCAGCTCTTGGAAAAAGTAGGATTGGGAAAATGGGAAGGCCGGTTATGCCACTGGTTTCCCGTTTCCTTTTTTCGCAAGGACTTGGCCCCTGGTGTCTTCTGGGCCTGCACCCAAGCTGCGCTTGCCGCGCTCATATGCAAGCTTTCCGGCAAGGAAAACAGCTCTTGGGCGCGGGCCTATTGCCATGCCCTCATATGGGGACCAGGCGCATTTTGTAAACAGGTCTTCAGCTTTTACTTTCCAGCTTTCATTCAGGTCAAATAGTGCAAGGTCTGCTGCAAACCCTTCTTTTATGCTGCCGCGCCCCTTTAGGTTGAATGCCTTTGCAGGCCCTTCCATGCACAGGCGCAGGATGGTAGGTATTGTGACGATTTTTCTTCTGTAAGCCCAGAGCATCAAAGGCAGGGTTGTCTCAAGGCCAGGAAAGCCGCTTGCACCATCCCGCTTCTCCTCAAGTGTGTGAGGCGCATGGTCAGACGCCATGCAGTCAATCTGCTGCAGGTTTTTCCAAAGCAAGTACACGTCATTTGCAGGCCGCAGGGCAGGCTTGACATGGTGCAGATTGCCTTCAAGTTTTTTTTCATATTGCGCGTCCAAAAACAGATGGTGCGGGGTTGCCTCGACAGTTGCCCCCGCGTTTTGCTTGATTGAGAGCACTTCCTGCACTGTTGAGGCGTGGCACAGATGAATCCTTCTGCCAAAATAGCTTGAAAGCGCTGCAACCCTAGCACTTGCAGCCTGGGAGACGACTGAAGGCCTTTGGACTGAAAACCTCTCCTTTGGGAACCTTTTTGCAAAATACCTCAGCGCATCCAAATCCTCTGCATGGATGCAGATTGGTTTTTCCTTTGGGAATTTTTCAAAGTGCTCAAGGAGACCGTCAAGGCGCTCAAAGGTAAGCTCCGAGTCTGTTTCCCCAAGATACGCCTTTATGCTTGGCGGGTTTGCCGCTGCCACCTCATCGTGGTTTGTCATTGTGGCGCCAAAGTGCAGCGCCCAGTTGCACACTGCCTTTGACTTGGCAATTTCCAGCTTTTGCTTGTAGGCAGATTTGGTGGTTGTAGCTGGGCCAAAATAATTTGGCATGTCAAACACAGTTGTGTAGCCGCCTGCAAGTGCGGCGCAGGTGCCGGTGTAAAAGTCCTCCTTTTGGGGCGACTGCGGGTCGCGCAAATGCACGTGCGGGTCAATGCCGCCAGGAAAAATCACAAGGCCGGTGGCGTCAAAAATGCCTTTGCCTTCTTCACCTTCATCAGAGTTTCCTGAACCCTTTGCCGATTTTGCGCTTGACTTGCTTTTCATAATGCCTGCAATGGTGCCTTTTTCCCCATCAATAAGCAAGTCTGCAGCTTCCAGCCCCTTTTGTGTTGCAATTTTTCCGCCTGTTATTATCATCAAGACACCTTTTTTCCGAATTTAGAGCTTGACTTTAAGCCCGCACCTGTCCCTGTGAAACTTGCCAAACTCCGGATGCTTTGCAATGGAAGAATCATACACCGGCCCGTCAACGCATACTAGGCCCTCTCCAATTGAGCACTGGCCGCACATGCCAAAGCCGCATTTCATGAACCTTTCAAGCAGCAACTGGCATTTAATGCCCTTTTCCTCCGCAATTTTTGCAATGGCGCCCATCATTTTTTCAGGGCCGCAGGCATATATAGCATCAAACTTTTCAAGCCCAAGCAAATGATTTATCAGCTCAGTGACCATTCCCTTCCTGCCCTCAGAGCCGTCATCTGTTGAGACAAATGTTCGCACATTGCCTGGGTGCTTCATAAGCCTCTCCTTATTTCGCGCCCCCATTACAATGACTGGCTCAATGCCGTTTAGCGCCGCAAGCTGCGCAAGGTAGCGCATGGGACCCGTGCCATAGCCGCCCCCCACAAGCATGACTTTTTTTCCATGCAGGGTAAATGCGTTTCCGTAGGGGCCTGACAGCCAGATTTTATCTCCAATGCGAAGGGAGCAAAACGCCTTGCTAAACGGCCCGACAGAA
>VGKX01000183.1 GCA_016866895.1 Candidatus Parvarchaeota archaeon | reverse complement strand
TCCATTGCTCACGCCCTGATGCTATACAAAAACAAGCTACTGACGCAGCACGAGGCAAAGGCCATACTTGAAGGGCTCAAGAAAATCCTCGGGCAGCACAAGGCAGGCAGCTTCACCCTTGTGCGGGAGCTTGAGGACGTGCACATGAATGTAGAGGCGCAGCTTACAAAGCTTACCCCGCACGGCAAAAAAGTGCACACAGCAAGGTCGCGAAACGACCAGGTCAACCTGGACATGCGCCTGTACATGCGAGCACAGATAATAGAGCTTCTGGAAAAGCTTGCCGGGCTTGGAAAAGCCTTGGCCATAGTTTCAGCAAAAAAAATCCCAATGGCGGCATACACGCACACGCGTGTTGCAATGCCAATAAGCGTCTCCTACTGGGCAAATGCCTACTTTGACTCCTTTGCCCGCGATGCGCTGCGGCTTTCAAACGCGTATGACATGCTCAACACAAACCCGCTTGGAAGCGGGGCTGTTGCAGGCACAAGCCTGCCAATTGACAGGGAATACACTGCAAAGCTTCTAGGCTTTGAAAGCGTCCAGGAAAATAGCCTGGACTGCTCCTCAAGCCGCGGCGAGTTTGAGGCAGAGGTTGCATTTGGATGCTGCCTTGTTTTGCTCCATCTTTCAAGAATTTGTGAGGAACTTGTCTGGCAGTCCCAAAAAGGCCTTGTCAGCCTGCCAGACCAGTACTGCACCGGAAGCTCCATGATGCCCCAGAAAAAAAATGCGGACATACTTGAGCTTGTGCGAGGCAGGGCCGGCCGGGCGTATGGCAATCTGCTGCACATACTCGTATCGCTTAAGGGGCTGCCTTCAGGCTATAACTCCGACACGCAGGAGACAAAGTTTGCCATAATGTCAAGCCTGCAGACGGCAAAGCAAAGCGTCGAGGTTCTTGCCCGCGTGCTGCCGGATTTGGAGTTTGACAAGGCAAAGCTTGTTGAGGAAATTGAGCAGGGATACGCCTGTGCAACGGAACTTTCTGACGTGCTTGTGAGCGCAGGCGTGCCATTTCGCGACGCACACTCAAAGGTTGGGCAGATTGTAAAGCAGTGCATTTCCAGCAAAACATACCTTTCCGCACTCAAGCCAGAACGAATTGAGCAGATGGCCGAGGTATTGGTTGACAAAGGCGAGCTTGCGCAGGCAGTCAATCCTGACAAGACAAACCAGTATGACGCAAAAATCGCGGCCTCACGAATTGTTTGGCTTGAAGGCCTTGCCGGAAAAAAATCTGAAAAGCTTGCCCAGGCATCCAAACTTTTGTATGCAGAGCTTGAAGCAGCCCTGGCTTTCGACTAAACCGCGGGTTTTCTGGCATTTTCAAATGACTGGAGCTTCTGCTAAGCCAAATATTTGGGCTTTTGACGAAAAGGTGCCTCAAGAAAGTATTTTATAGGTTCAAATGCAACACAATAAACAGTGATATTGAATGGTTGACATTAAAGGATCGCTTGCCGCAGGCAAAATGAGCATGATTGCAATGCTTGCACTTTGGATTGTTATTACGGTTTTGGGCATTGTTGCCCCAATGCTCAACCTGCTTGGGCTTTTGCAGTTTTTCGTGCTAAACCCGCTGCTGCTTGCTTATGCGGGCTTTGTTGCAACCAAAAAGATGAACATGGATCTTGTGGGTGGAGTGCTTGCAGGTGCGCTGTCAGGGATTGTAGTCAGCGTGGTCACTGGGATAATGCAGATAATAATGGTTGCAGTGGGCCTAGGCTCGCTTGCAAACAACAGCCCACTTGGCGGCACAAGCGGCGCTAGCACTGCTGCAATAGGCGCGGTGCTGCTTGTAGCCACTGTGATAGGCGCAGTATTCATGGTTGGCGTGCTTGCGGTTGGAGGTGCCATCTGCGGCGCAATTGGCGGCTACATAGGGGCAAGAAAGTAGAATGCCAAAAACAATGCATAAAAAGCGGCAGGAAACTGGACCGGTTTTTTCTGCCAAAAATCTTTTTTTATTCAATTGCAAGGGCTTTTTCAAGGCCTTCGTAAGGCTCCTTGAAGTAAATGACCCTTTGCGGCACAAACCTTATGTGGCTTGGCTTTTGCCAGTCAT
>VGKX01000182.1 GCA_016866895.1 Candidatus Parvarchaeota archaeon | reverse complement strand
TGTAATTTCAATGCCGGAATCTTTCTTGAAGTAGTCAACAAGGTACTTGACTATGGCATTGTCCATGTCCGTGCCGCCAAGCTGGGTGTCACCCGAGGTTGATTTTACCTCAAATACCTTATTTCCAAAGTCCATTATTGTCACGTCAAGTGTTCCGCCCCCTAAGTCAAACACCATGATTTTTTGGTCCTTGTCAGTCTTGTCCAGGCCATAGGCAAGTGCTGCGGCAGTCGGCTCGTTTATTATCCTGACAATCTCAAGACCCGCAATTGCGCCAGCATCCTTGGTTGCCTGTCTTTGGTTATCATCAAAGTAGGCAGGGACAGTGACTACCGCCTTTGCCACCTTGTCCCCAAGGAAGCTTTCTGCATCTGATTTGATTTTCTGCAAAATGGCCGCAGAAATTTCCTGAGGGGAGTATTCCTTGCCATGGATTTTGAACCTGAAATCAGTTCCCATCTTGCGCTTTGCAGCCATGACCGTTCCTTCAGGATTTGTCACTGCCTGCCTGCGTGCCGGCTCGCCAACAAGTCTTGAGCCATCTTTTGTGTAGGCAACATAAGAGGGAAACGCCTTGCCATATTGTGTGACGCCTTCTGCACTAGGTATTATCACCGGCTTTCCGCCTTCTAGCACAGACGCCGCACTGTTCGATGTTCCCAAGTCAATTCCAATAATTTTCGCCATATTCCAACACCTCAAATTTTTGAAATATTATACTACTTTTGTCTGTTTCCCGCTTTTTCCTCATTTTTTGAAACACAAACCTTCGCATGCCTCAACACAGAGCCGTTTAGCATGTAACCTGGCTGTATTTCAAATAAAATTATGTTATCTTCCTTGTCGTCTTGCAGCATCACTGCATCGTGCAATTCAGCATTAAACGCCTGTCCATCTGTCTTTATCCTTGAAACGCCGTTTGCAAGCAAAAACGCCTCAAATTTCTTATTTAGCATCTCAAGCCCTTGCTTCAATTTTATTTCCTGTTCATTGGCGGCTATGTTGTTTTCTCCACTTTCTTTATCCAATGTGGCGGATTTACAGGCAAGCTCCAATTCATCAGCAAACGAAAGCAATGGCAAGAGTAGTTTTGCTGCGCCTGCACTTCTTGCTTCCGCCTTTTCCTTTTCACTTCGTTTCCTATAGTTATCAAACTCTGCAGCAAGCCTCGCATATGCATCTTTAGAAGCGGCAAGCTGTTTTATTGATTCTAGATGGCCATCCGCCAGAAGTTTTTCTTGAAGTTCGGCAATTTTTCCTTGCTCGTGCGCTTCAGGCAATTTATTCATATCTCTAACCTCACCAAGCAGTTCCTCCTTAAGTTTTTCAATTATCTTTTTGTCAGAGGCTGCCCTGGCTTGCTTTTCTTGCTCGCCAAAGGCGACCGGATTGGATTTTTCTGCTGTGCCTTTATCGTTTTTTGGCGACTGTCCGGTTTGCCTTTGTGGCTCGTGCCTGCTTTTCTCCTCTTCCTTTTGCCTTTTCAATTTGTCCATATCCATGTTCACCAAACCCTTCTATCAAGTTAAACTCCTCATCAATTCTTTTTGCAAGCTGGTCCATTTGCCTGAAATTTTCAAGCATCTCTCTTCTTGCCTGTTCAACGAACTCCTCAAAATTTCCAAATGCAAAAATATACTGCGATTCCTTTTTCTCAACAACACCTGCATCAAGCAACCTTTTCAGGTGATGGATGCAGGTGATTCGATTCAATCCAGATACCTTTGAAAGCTCTGTGCTTCCGATTGGCTGCCTGCCGTGGCTTACAAGAACCTTCACAACGTGTGTGACTGTTCTGTCAGTATCCCTTTCTGAGAGTATTCTCAAGTATTTGCAAAGCTGGACAAGTTCATTCCCATCTTCGGTTTGTTTTGCCCTCCTCACAATCACAGCCCCGTAATCATTAGGCATTGTCACCACATTCCTCTTTGAGCATCCCGCTTGAAAAGAAAGTGTTTTGCACACGTATGTCAATATCGTGTTAACATTATTGGCACAAAAGTTTATAAAGTGTTAATATGGTATTAACAAAATCGAAACAAATAATCTTCACGCGCCATTTAAAATCGAATGGGGCGCGGTTATGGGCATGTTGAATATAT
>VGKX01000181.1 GCA_016866895.1 Candidatus Parvarchaeota archaeon | reverse complement strand
CGTAAGCTTCAGCGGTTCATTAACTTGCGCTTCGGCGGCAGACAGTTGAGCGCGATAGGCGACAAAGCGGCCAACTCCTTCCACACGGTCGGTGGTGGGCAATGGACGCACCTTAATGGTCAGTTCGTTAGAGACCACATGCACCGGTTCATTGCTCCCTCCGAACATGGAGGCAAAAAAGTCATCGTCAAAAATGCTTGCCGCGCCTGCATTGCGGCGAACACGTACCGTTACATCCGTTGGAATAGGCCCCAGTGAAAAAGTTCCTTCTTTATTGGGGATAAGCATAAAGCGCTTTTCAATAATCAACCACGCGGTGCCGTTAATATTTTCTTGGCGTTGAGAGTGCTGCTTGGCCTCCTTAATCGAAAACTCATCAGCCTTAAAATTGCCCATGGTTGCATCCACCAGGCTGTAGGGGGAGTGTAGGATGTACGTTACCTCAATCGGTTCGCCAACCACAACCTCGTTTTTATTAGCAACGAGTTTAGAGGTCACTTCATGCCCCGAAGGTCTTCCTCCGACATTGCGCACCGGGATACTGGTAGCTTTGCCTACGTTGATGCTTACCGTGTTGGATTGTAGGGTTTGACCGTTGGCATGCATTTTGGCAGGTCCTAAGGTGTACGAACCCTCATGCTCCGCGCGGACCGTGAGGTGGTGGGTTAGAGTTGCTGTCATAGCGCCATTAATGTACTGGAAGTTATTGGAACGCTGTGTTTTCAGCACTTGTAATTGATTGAGCCCTTCTATATCAATATTGCCTGACGCGTTACTGCTAGCATCCAGACGGATGATGATGGTAAAGGGTTGATACACTTGCGTAGAGAAAGGCTGACCGGTAGATTGCCCCTCAATAGAAAGCGACAGGGTGCCAGCGTGAAGTAAAGACGCTGTAGCGAGCCAAACAGTAGCAAGAATTCGTTTCATTATGCCTCTTTCCTTTACCATGGTTTTTGTCCGTTATGTTGTGGCTGCTGGCTGCCCTGTAGCTGTTGCAAAATTAGGGATTTTTGTTGCTTGCCTTCACTAGCCTGTAAGTTTTCCAGTACAGCACGCATGCGGCGCTCTTGCATAGACTCTTGTTTTTTATCGTCACCATCCATAGAATTGGCTCCAGATGGTTGTTTCTGTTCTTCGCTACCCTGAGGTTGTCCATGTTGAGCGGATTGCTCGCTATTGTTCTTCTGGTTGTCGGTATTTTTGCCGTTCGCTTGCTGCTGGTCCCTCTCTTTGCCTTCCTGGTCCGAGGGCTGCGGTTTTTGTTGGCCACCACCTTTATTTTGCTTTTTGTCGTCTTTCTCTTGATCGTTCTTTACAGCATTATCGTCTGATGGTTGGTCTTTGCTGCCGTCGTTCTTCTGATCGTTTTTCTGACTGTCGTTTTGCTGATCTGACGTATTGTTTTTCTGGTTTTGGTCTTTGCTCTTGTTTTCGTCCTGCTGATCTTGTTTATTTTGCTCGTTTTGTTTTTGATCTTGGTCCTTTTTATCATCTTTCTTATCTTTGTCCTTATCCTTGTTCTGGTCTTTTTTATCCTGTTTTTGTTGCTCTTGCTTCTTTTTGCGCTTGAGCTTTTTTAGGGTCTCTTCGGCCTTCTCAAGGTTCTTCTGTGTTTTAGCATCGTTGGCATCTTTTTTATACCAGCTGCAGGCATTTTCCATGGTACTGATTGCGGTATCCAAAAGCTTGCTGTCCACATCGACCTTAGGGTCTTCCCACTTATCCGGTAACATGGCCAAGGTTTCCAACTCCAGCCCTTTAGCCGTGTTGAATTGGGCACGCTTTTCCAAGGTTTTGTTTTTGCCGGCGTTTTTATGAGCACGCATAAAGTTTTTGGCAGCTGATGCGTACTGTTTGGCGCGAAACTGTGCTACTCCCACGTTGTAATTGATGGTGGCATCATCGGGTTTGTGTGCCTGCTGCTCCAGCAGATTCTGTAGACGCTCAGCAGCTGCTTGTGCGTCCCCGGTTGCTGGTTGGCCTGCGTGCAGGTGATATGAAGAGCATAAGAAGAGCAAAAGGACACTGATGCCGCTCGTCCTGAGGAGCCCGTAGGGCGTCTCGAAGGATTCGAGCGCAAGATAGCCAATTGCAGTTTCGATCATATTCCTACCGCTCATAGTAACCACTCAAGGGCTAAAAAGATCCATGCAGCGCCTAAAAACCAAG
>VGKX01000180.1 GCA_016866895.1 Candidatus Parvarchaeota archaeon | reverse complement strand
CAGGCCTTCACCGTAAGAGGGCAATTTCAGGATTTTTTCCATATCAGAAACGTTGTTTGCAATAGTGCTGCTGCCTTTTCCCTTGAACTCTTCATTTCTGTCGCAAGCAAACATGCAGGACATGCCATACACGCCGGAAGCTGAACCAAAAACAAGCGGTTTTTTTGCACTTTTCGCAGCCCGTGCAAGCACCACCTTTGGGTATGGGTTGTCAAGGCAGTCAAGCACAACATCGGCCCAGTTGCACATGCTTTTTGCAAGTTTTTCATCAAGCTTTTTGCGGCTTGTCTGCACGTTTGCCCCAGGATTAACAGATAACACAAACTCCTTTGCAGCATCAACTTTGTAATCGCCCAGGTTTTTTGCTGTTGCAAAAGCCTGCCTGTTGAGGTTTGAGACTTCAAATACGTCAAAATCGCAAAGCCAGAAGTTTTCAACACCTGCACGCACAAGGTTTGAAAGAGCAGCACAGCCCAGGCCTCCAAGCCCCACAAGCGCAATTTTAGCTCCTTTTAGTTTTTTCTGCTGGGACAGATTCAAAGTGCCCTGCCCGATGTTGCGGGAGAAGGCACTTGGGTAGGAGAATTGGTTTGTTCTATTTGCATTCATTAAAACACTTTTATTTTCAAGATTAGGATGAAACTGAAGCAGCATCTCTTATGTATTTCCATTGGGGGGTTTAGAAAGGGGGCACATGCCCCCTTCTTGCGGGTGGAGGGATTTGAACCCACGTAGGCGCTAGGCCACGGGATTGCTTAGTGAATTTAGACGCTTTTCGACAGCCAAAAGGTTTTTTGGTTGAGCTTTTTTGCAAGCGTTAGCGCAGCAAAAAAGGTCACTTAAGTCCCGCCCATTAGACCAGGCTCTGGTACACCCGCAAGTGTTATTGGTGCGCCCAAGGTTAAAAAGATTGCCAGGGACAAAGGCAAGCTGACACTGCTGTTACAGACAATGAGTATCATGGGCAGAAAGCTTTCTGAAGGTGCGGAAGGCCAGGCCAATATTTCCTGCTTCGAGCCCTCATGCTGATTTGGCTTGTCTTGAGTGTTTTTTCAACCGTTCCTTCAGTTTTGCAAAAGCTTCCGGTTTTGCCATAATGGCCCTGATAATTTCTGCCATGCTGTCGGTGAGCGCATAGCTGAACTCCGCGCTTTGGTCAGAGCCGTATTTGTGGTCAAGCTCGTGCACATAAGTGGCAAGCGCCTCATGAAAGCTGCCAGATAGCACCTGCCGCGAAATCCAGACATAGCAATCAGCATGCTGGCCCAGTATTGCGCTTTTTTCTTCTTCGGTGTCAAAAATGAATACTTCCTTGTTCTCCTTTTTAAGAAGCTTTGCAGCACGCTGCAAAATCCTTATTCTGGCTTTTTCCTCACGGGTTGGCTTCAGCTTCATGTGCGACTGCATCTCCTTATACCTCTGGCTTGTTGTCTTCATGCCAAGCCCGGCAAATTCTTTAGGGACTAGTGTGTAGCCTGCAGCCTTAAGTGCGGAATTGATGGAAGGATTGAATGGCGTGTCCTCGGCCAGATATTGCTCCTCAAATTCCGGCCTGGAGCCAAGTTTGGCAAGCCTATCCACCAGCTTCTCAAAAAAGCAATAGCTTGTTTCAAACGCATTTATATCGTGCCATATTGGCTTGATGGAAAACAAGGCATCCTCAAGTTTTGCCTTGTGTGTTTTTTCGAATGTTTTGCCCAGGGCTGCTGCCAAATCGTCTTGGCTGATTCTTGCGCGGTCCCTGTCTTTTGGCAATATGTCGGCTTTGTAAAGCCAGAGGTTAAAGTGGTTTAGAGTATTCCATGAATCAAACAGATAATGAACCCTTTGGCCGCCCACATACAGGTTTCCACTTGCCACCTGCTTTTCACCAGTGAGAAGCTTGAAGCCAAATTGACCTTTGACATCGAAAGTTGGATTGAGAAAATCCTTGTTTTCTGAATGGAAAAAAAGATTTTTGGCTTGAAGGATTGTTGCCGCCGAATTCATTTCCTGGGCAACAAGCTCGATATAATTGCCAATGACTTGCGGGTGTCCGTGGGTTATTTTTGCAAAAAGCCCTTTTGAGTTAAGAGGGTATTTCTCGATTGGGACGGTGTCGAGGTGGAATTCCACTTGCCAGTCCTCGCAGGCAAACTTCACCGACTTGAAGCCATAGTCGCGCAAAAGCACCAGGGAGAGGATTTTTGTCCCTTCGCCAAAGCCGCCCACATCCACCCCTGCA
>VGKX01000179.1 GCA_016866895.1 Candidatus Parvarchaeota archaeon | reverse complement strand
CAAGCACGCATTTGTCTGTTTGCCCAGGTTCCCTTCCCCAGGTCTTGCCTTACTTAATCTTTGTAGCTATGGCTTCGTAAAGCTCCTCGATGTTCTGCCCGGTGGCTGCCGAAATCTCAATCACCGGATATTGCGGGAAGGCGTCGCGTATAAGCTCCGGCTTTGCTTCCACCAGGTCCATCTTGTTTGCAACAATCACTATCGGTATGTCCTTTGCCTCAAGGTTGCCAAGTATTGTGGCATTGACCTGCGAATAAGGGTCTTGTGTAGCGTCAAGCACGACAAGTGCTGCATCCACATTGTTCATGAACCTGACCGCTTCTATTATGCCCCGCGTTGCCTCCTTGGCCCTTGCCTGTGCCTGCTGCACCGAAAGCCCGTAGTTTAGAAAATCCCGGTAGTCGACTTTTACTGCAATGCCTGGCATGTCAAGAAGGTTCATCGAGAGTATGTAACCGTTCATCTTGAGTGTTACCCTCTCCTTTTTATGTATCGCCCTCGTCTCGTGCGGTACCACCGAAACCTTGCCCATTGGCTCGCCAAGCAAGTCAAGGCATATGGTATTGGCAAGTGTAGTCTTCCCCACATTCGGGCTTCCGTAAAAGCCAATTGCCAGGTCCTTTTTCCTGCTGCCAAAGCCAAAAAGTTTTTTGATGAAGCCTATTATTTTCCCTATCATCCAGTCGCCTTTTTCTGTGCCAAACTCGCTTTCGTGTTCCCTGCCGGTGGCACAAGCTAACTAAATCCATAATACTTATTATAAATCATGCTGGTCAGCCCTCGACCGCCTTCCTTGCAATCTGGGGTGCAAGCCCTATGTATGTTTTGGGGTCAAAAATCTCATCCAACTTTTTTTTGTCAAGATATTTTTTCACCTGCTGGCTTTTTCCAAGCACATGCTTGAGGTGAACTGCGTCCCTGAATGCCTCCTGGGCGCATGTGCGCACAAGCTCATGCGCCTCCTGGCGCCCCAGCCCCGCGCCGGTAAGCTCTATCATGGTCCTCTCGGCCATGACAAGCCCCCTGCTCATCTCAAGGTTCCTCTCAATGTTGGCATCATAAAAAACAAGGCCTTCGAGTATCTTTCCAAGCTGTTCTCCCATGTAGTCTGTTGTAATGAAGCTTCCAGAAAATATGTACCTTTCATTTGCCGAGTTAGTCAAATCGCGCTCATGCTCAAGGGCTATGTTTTCAAGCGCAACTTGCACATTGGCCCTGACAACCCTTGCAAGAGAGCAAATCCTCTCCGATTTGTGCGGGTTCCTCTTTTGCGGCATTGTCGAAGAGCCAACCTGCTTTGCAGAAAACGGCTCAGATATCTCCATTATCTCGGTTCTCTGCAGGTTCCTTATTTCCTTTGCCATCTTCTCATAAGTCGCCGCAACCAATGCAAGCACGAACATTACCGCAGCATGCCTGTCGCGCTGAATGACTTGGTTTGTAACTAGGGCAGGCTGCAGCCCGAGCCTGTCCATAACAAGCTTTTGTATCTCCATTCCCTGGCTTCCAAATGTCGCCATCGTGCCTGCCGCCCCGCTCATCTTCCCGTACATGATGTTTTTTTTCACGGCCTTGAGCCGCTCAAGATGGCGCTTTAGCTCGGTGTTGTAAAGGGCGAACTTCAGCCCGTAGGTTGTGGGAACAGCATGCTGCCCGTGCGTGCGGGCTATGCAAACCTTCTGCGCGTTCTCAAGTGCCAGTTTTTTTGTAATCCCGACAAGCCCTTCAACCCGCTTCTCAACGATTCCTATGGCATCGCGGAACATCATAGCTGTTGCCGTATCCTCTATGTCATAAGACGTGGCGCCAAAATGAACAAATGCGCCGCAGCCACCAGTGCACTTTTCGGAGAGGGCCTTGACCATTGCCATTAGGTCATGGTGAATTTCTGCCTCAATCTGCTCCACCCGCGAAAGTATGACTTTTTTTGAAGCCTTCTCAATTTCCTCGGGGGCGTTTTTTGGTATGTTCCCAAGCTTGGCGTGCGCATGCGCCAGTGCAACCTCCACCTGCATCCAATAATCAAGCTTTGCCTTGTCCTCGAAAATGGCATTCATCTCTGTTTTGTAGCGCGTGTCAATCGGGGAAACTGCCATTCAAACCAACCCTCCTTTAAAAAGCAATTATGTGACTAGTTGCACTTAGATTATGTATTCCAAGGAATATAAATTGCTCGGTGCAAGGGCATCTGCGGGAGCTTAAAAAAGAAAGAAAAGAAGAGAGGGTAATTTCCCCCCCATTAATCTCAAAATATT
>VGKX01000178.1 GCA_016866895.1 Candidatus Parvarchaeota archaeon | reverse complement strand
GAACCAGTGCCCCGCTGACTGCAAAATCTCAAGGATACGGACAGATGGCTGCTCCTCTTGCCTTGCCTCAAGCTGCCCGTCAATGTGCAAGGCCCAGTTTCCAATGGCAAACGACTGCTCGGACTGCGAGGGCCTGCCCTACTACTGCAGGGTGAAATACAATGAGTCAGACATTCCAAAGCCCGAGTGCACCTCTAATCCAAGATATGCTGCCTGCAAGGCAGTCTCTGGCTGCATGCTAATAATTCCAAACGAGGACCTTACAAACTGCGAGAAAGTCGATGCCTGCAAAGTGGAGAACACCTGCCCGACGCAGTGCAGGGTGAACTTTGGCAATGCTGCCGAGGATGTGCCTGTAAATGGCACCACTTGCGCGGGCAAGTGTGTTGGCTGCCCCTCCTGGTGCAAGGCAAGCCCGCCAGTGCCACCAACAGATAACTCAACTGCCCCTGCGCCAAGAACAGACAAAGCAGAGCTAAATAACTGCGCCTTCTGCCCGCTTTTCTGCCGATTTGGAAGTAATGCGGTAGACACAGAAGTTGTCTATGGCACTCCCTACCCAAAAGCGCCACTTGATACAGACCCCGACACGCCCCCTGAGCCAAAAGAGCCGCTTTGCTTTGAAAATGACACGTACTCAAAAAACGCCTGCTCCCCAACGTATTGCCAAAATGCGTGCCGCACTGAAAAATGGGCCCCAACCTGCGCCCCATATGTTGCAGGTGGAAACGGCCAGCCGTGCAGCAAGTGCGACTACTCTTGCAGAGTTTCACTCACATTCGACGGAAATTCAATAGCGCCGGCTGCCTGCAGCAACTATTCGGCAAACTGCGCCCCTGGGAACTCTGCCCCTGCCTGTGTTGATGGCTGCCTGCAAAAACTTACCATCCCAAGCGATGCAACCTGCCAGGCATTTGTAGCCTATCCAAACATACTTGTCAAAAATTCCTCAGGCAACCCTCCCCTGGCGGCATATCCAGGAAATAATACCACCAATGTCAAGGCACTAGTTGACCCCACGCAGGCAATCGCATGCAAGACCTGCCCAACAAAATGCAGATATGGCAACACAAACAACATAACAGAGTGCAACAAGCCAATAGTTTATGAAGACCCTTCTACCTTTACAACGTCAAACACGCCAGCCCAATGCAATACATGCAATGGAAATCCGGCTGGCACAAACTCAAACTCCTGTTTTTGCAACACCTCAAACCCAGCCTGGGGGGCAAACTATGTGGGGGATGCAGCAAGAAAGGCGTTTTGCGATGCCCCAACTCCTGCAGGTTTTGCCGATCCATGCAGATGCGATGCGTCAAGCAACTGCAATGACGCAACATATACAATCCAGCCGCGCTCAACAACAAACATCTGCTCTTCGGATTTTGGCATTTGTCCGTCTGCCTGCTTTGCGCCAGTGCGGGCCGATTCAAACATTTGCAAGGACTATGCCGGCCTGCCTGCAGGGCAAAAAAACCTTACTTATGTAAATGCGGCAGGAAGGCAATACTGCCAACAGTGCCCGAAAATCTGCAGGATTGGGCCTGAAAGCGTGGACATCTGCAGCACGACTGGTGGAAACATGTATGACTGCACTGAGGCAGCCTGCCCGCTAAACTGCAGGTTCACAGGCCTTGATGTGCCTGCAGGCTGCAAGCTATATGTGCAGATGTTTTGCGAAGGTTGCCCGCTTTCCTGCAGGGTTCTCATGCCTGACGGCTCGCTTCCGCCTGGCTGCTCTGATTTCCCAGGCTGCAACACCTGCCCCAAGCAGTTCATGGCAGCACCGCCAAAAAGTGTCTGTGGCGGGTGCAACTCGTGCGAAGATGAATGCTCCTATGAGCCTCCAATCAGGAAAAACTGTGGGGACCTGTGCGGAAAGCAGGACGAGGGACCGATAAAATTCAGCCCGTCAAACTTTGTCACAAGAGGAGGGGTTGAAACCCAGAATGTAGGCACGCTTGCAGTCCCTGCAATTGCCCTTCCCCTGTTCAATATAGTAATCATCATCGCATTTGTCAGGGTACTCTCCCCGCTTCTGGGCGGCGACATTGACATACCTGGCCTTTCAAAGATAATATAGAAATCCAACAAAACAAAACAGTGTTGCCAATGGCACGTGATGAAATGAAAAACAAGTCAGTATCGGAGCAACCGGCGCGCAAAACCAGCCAAGCCCCGGCAATGCAACAAACACCCCAAACCCCGGCAATGCAACAAACACCCCAAGCCCCGGCAATGCAACAAACACCCCAAACCCCGACA
>VGKX01000177.1 GCA_016866895.1 Candidatus Parvarchaeota archaeon | reverse complement strand
CCCAGAGGGCATTTCCTGGGCGGATAATTGCATTGTGTGGGTAGCCAGCACAAGCTCTAGAAGCCCAAGGCCCGTGCTGATTGGGATTTTCGAAAATGTCCTTGAAGTTTTTCTTATCCCGCTTGGTTTTTCATGAGACGCCCTGTTTTTGCTTTTGAATAATGCATTTGGTATGGCATTCACTAATAGCACCGTGTTAATTGCACCGGAGCCAATATAATAAGTTATCGGATATAGATAGATGTGGTGTTTGCAATTTATCGGTTTGGAAAATATTTAGCCTGTTTTGCTGATTTTTTTCCACCATATATAGAATAATATGGCCGGGACGGCTGAGAAGAAGATAAGAATCCCTATAATGAACTCCCAGGGGTAAACAGGGTAGCTGCCAATGCTAAATAGGATTGAGTCTGGCTTGAAAGGCAGGTAGGGAATTCCAAAAATTGTTGCGATTGTGTTTGGAAACGCAGATATTGTTGCTGCAATTGTGAGTATTACAGTCACGAAAGTCAGGTGCCTGATTGTCTTGTTTATGCGATTGGAGATAATGGCATGATAGACATCAAGCGTGTCCGATAGTATTTCCTTCAAAGTCTCTGCAGTGTTTATGTCAAATATCAGGGAATTGTAGGTGCTGTCCAGTTTCTGCTGCGCAGCCTGGCTTGGGTCAAAATGGGCAACTTTTGAGTTTTTCAGGTCAAAAACAAGCTCCCGGTTTTTCCAAAAATGCCTGTTGGCATTTATCAGGATTCTTTTGAGCCTGAATACCTCCCGTGTATTAAGGTGGGCATCTTTGACTGAAAGCACTTGCTCTATCTTGTCGGACACTGTCTCAATTTCCCCTAATGCCCTGGAATTTCCCCAAAGCACACTGCCAAGTAGATAAATCAAAGCGTGTTCAACGTTGCCAAGGCCGGCCTGGCTGTGCCTTTCCAGGTACCTGTCAACTTTATACGCTTCCATTTTTTCAGATGCGTTTACAGTGGCAATGAAGTTTTCAAAGAGAAAGACGATTATTTGGCTGCTTGTGAAGTTCAGGCTGGAAGGGTCGGACTCAAAAAGCACGAGGGACGTAAAACGCCTTTTTTCAATATAACACGGGTATTTTTTCTCCATTGCCTCGATTACATCCCCGTCGGTTATGCCAAGGGGCGCAAGCTTAGAGATTTGCTTGTCTGAAACGTCGGCCCAAAATGGCACGGGGTTTTTCCCCGCTGCACCGCTTTTTTTGTCTTCTGCCCTGTGCGGCGCAAAAATAGTGGCTGAAACTTTGCCGGTGCCCAAGTCAAGAACTTGCATGTCCCTAATATTCAAGCCAGGCCATATATAAGCATTCCATGCAAAATGGCCAATCTGCACATTGTGCTGGACTGCTTACTACTCAAGCTTGCTAATCTGGGTTACCTGAAGCCCTTTTCCAGACGCCTTGAATGTTATTTCAAATTCGTTTTCAAGGGTGATTGAAAAGAAGCCGTTTTTCTTGTCCGTAATCAGCGCGGTTTTGTCCTTTGGCCTCAAATAGAACAAACTTGCATCCTCTGAACTGAAACCTACATAGATTCTTAAAAACGACGCGTCTGCGTCAGCTGAATTTTTTAGCTTTTCTTTCTTCGCCTTCTGCATTGCATTTCCAAGCAGGTCCATCAAATACTGAAAGTTTGAATAGCCCCAGCGCGTTTCCTCCTCCTCCCTTGATTTTGGCTTTGAGAAGTCGAAGAGCATCTGCTTTATCCCTTCAGCTTCGGCCGCATCCTTGTCGTAAGGGGTTATGCGGATGATTTCTATCCCGTTGTCCTTTTGCCTGAAAAACACTTCAAATGGTTTCTCAGCGATTACTCCGACTATGAGGGAATAGGTTCCGTCCCTGTTTTTATCAAGTAAAGCGCCCTCAATGTCATTTCTTCTGTCAAGCACCACCATCTGTATGGGTTCATCCCTTGAAGGGTCATCGATAAGGCGCCTGTACAGGTCAAATGCCTTCTGGGCATTTGGAATTTTGGCGGCAGCAGCCTTTTTAAGTCCTATTTCAAACAGGCCTGAAACGTGATTGAGCTGGTGCCTTTTCTCGTCCCCCACTTTTTCATGTATGCCCATGAACTTAACAAGCGCATACGCCAAGGCCTCTTTATCAGTACTGGCGCCTTTTGAGAGAAGCTCCAGGTTTTTTTTAGTGTTCCCAAAATCACCCTCTTTGGGGACTATATGGTATATGTATTGTTCTAGGTAAACCATCTGTTTGGCGTGTATGGCAGAATCCGCGTCAACGGGCGTGATTGCATC
>VGKX01000176.1 GCA_016866895.1 Candidatus Parvarchaeota archaeon | reverse complement strand
AGCACTACATCCCCGCAATAGCAGGCAGCCTCCGAAATTGACGAGAAGATGCTTTCAATGTCCTTCATTTCATTGATTCCAAGGCGCAAATCAGCAAGCCTTTTTTGGTATTTTGGGATTTCATTCTGGCTGATAAAGTGCGCCCCTGCTGAAAATTGGTCTGAAGAAAGATAGGTGCTATTTCCAGACAGGCACGATTTTTTTTCAACAACAGGCTCGACATATTTGAGAAGATAGCGTTCATATCCTGCCAAATCGCCTATTTCACCCCCCAAAAGCACCTTGCAGGTGGATTTCCATGCCCCGTTTAGGTCCATAAAGCCGCCGCTATAGAGTCACATTCACTTATAAAATTTCAACCTTGCCCCAGCCACCAATCCTGACTTTTCCCTGCGCAAACCATCCTACAACCATCGGAAGGCCGACATGCTCGCGCTCAAGGACTTTTGCTGCAATCTCGCCTGGGCTTTTGCAGCCTGCTATGTCAACTTTTTCCTGGTAGATAATCGCCCCTCCGTCAAGCGAGCTGTCCACAAAGTGTATCGTATATCCGGATTCCTTCTCGCCTGCCGCAAACACCGCATCGTGCGCGTGCGCGCCTGGGTGCTTTGGCAAAAGCGATGGGTGGATGTTTATCATTCTTCCTTCATATGCCTGCAGCAACTTTTTGCTTTTTATTAGCTTCATATAGCCTGCCAACACAACCAAGTCGGCTTTTAGCTCCTGCAATTTGTTTAATATTGCCTCATCGTATTTTTCCCTTTCCGGAAAATTTTTCAACTCAAAAACAAAGTGGGGGATGCCTGCCTTTTTTGCCCGTTCAATTGCAATTGCATCAGGGTTGTCTGTAATCAAGCCAACAAGCTCAACATCCAGCTCACCCCTGGCTTTGGCATCAATTATCGACTGGAAATCGCTTCCGCGCCCAGATGCCAAAACCGCAACCTTGAATCCCATGCAAACCACAAACCAGCAAATTCTTTCAATTTCACAGCCAACTCATGCAGTCTATATCTACTCAATGCTTCCGGATTTCCTTCTTTCATTTTGGCAGTCTATTATCTCACTTTCAGTTATTATAAAGTCAACCGGCACGTCATGCGCCTCATGGGGAATCTGCCGGAGCACCTGGAAGCCAAAAGCCAGTGCGCATGTTTTGCTACAGTTCTTAAGGCCGGCCAATAGCTTGTCATAATATCCCTTGCCCCAGCCAAGCCTGAAGCCCTGCCTGTCAAATGCGGCGCCTGGTATTACAAGCAAGTCAAGCTGCGAAACCTCAATTTTATTTGATTGGTCTGCAACAGGCTCTTCAACGCCAAAGCTTCCCTTTGTCAGTTTTCCCGCATCATCTACCAAATAAATCTCAAGCAAGTCAGTTTTCCTGTTTGTCCTCGGCAGCGCAACCCCCTTGCCCTCCTTTAGAGCTTCTGCAACAAGGCCATGCGTGAAAACCTCCCTTTCCTTGGACATGTAAAGAAGCACGCTTTTTGCTTTTGCATACATGTGTGTTGCTCTAAGCCTGCCAACAACCCGCAAGCTTCTTTCCATGTAGTCCTCTACCGACAATTGCCTTCTTTCAATTAGCACAGTGTCCCTTACAATATCTTTTTTTATCGTCATCATTATGCACCATTTCCCTGCCCATTCAATAATGGTTCCTCGATATTTTCCAGTGCCTTGCCTGCGAGAGCATGTACATGGAGCCTGCAACAAGCACCATTCCATCCCTGCCGGCTATTTTTTTTGCCCTGGAAACAGCGCTTTGCGGCCTGTCAACAACATCAAAACCTATCCCTAGTTTTTTCACAAGAGGCACAAGCTGCCTTGCATTAAGCGCCCTTCCGCGCACATAAGGGCTTGTTAGCACGACATGCTTTATTTTTTTTCTTATAATCTTAAGCATTCCGTGCGAATCCTTGTCTTTCATGGCGCCAAACACAAGCACTATCCGGTTTTTTTTGAATATCCCAAGCGTCTGGCTTAGGGCAACAAACGCCTGCGGGTTGTGAGCGCAATCCATCACAACAAGCGGACCTGTCCCAACAGTCTCAAGCCTCCCCCTCATAGCCGTTTTCTCAAGTCCTGCTGCAATCGCTTTTCCGTCAAAAAAACCTTTTATCCCGACAAAGGCAAGCACGGCACAGGCGATATTTGGAAGCTGGAACTTGCCTGGAGAGGGCACTGTGCACCAAACACGCCTCCCGCATGCCCTTACTGCTGCATCGGTGTGGGTTGCGGCAAGGCTGGTTGGCACCACCTTGGCATCCTTGTATGAATAAATCA
>VGKX01000175.1 GCA_016866895.1 Candidatus Parvarchaeota archaeon | reverse complement strand
TCTGGCCCTTTCTAAGAAGGCTTGACGAGATGTTGGCAACGTTGGTGTCGGTGTTATTTGCAAAACCTGCAAACGAGCCGGTTGAGTTAAGCGTTCCGTTGAGGTACCACTTATACGTGGCATTGAGCGAGGCCGACTGGTTGTCAATGGCGCTAACCCAGCCTAGCAGGCTTGAGGTGACAAAAAATGAAGTGCCTGCGGTTGAATTCTTGATTGATATAGTTGAGATGGTGGGAGCCGTATTAGCGGAGATAATTGTGGCCTGGGAGGAATTGAGTGCCGAAGAATTGGCAGAGCCGTCTGTTGCAACAACCTCAAGAACCCAATTTTGGCCAACAGAAAGCCCGGAGGTTATATTGGCAATGTTTGACTCAGCCCCGGATGCGCCGTTAATGGCTGTCGAGGCGCCTTGTGAGTCAAGTGCCCCGTTTTTGTACCACTTGAAGGTGTAGTTGAGGGCATCCCCGTCCGTATCGGTGGCGTTTGCAAATCCGACAAGCCGGTCGGTTGCAAAATAGGTAGTCCCGTTTGTTGAGTTAAGTATTCTTGAGCCGACTGGAACAGGGGCTAAATTGAGGATGTCCTGAGTTGCATAGGCTGTTTCAGACGAATAGTCTGTGCCGTCATATGCCTTGCACTTGACTTTGATGTCGCCGGTCTTGTTGCACGCGGCTGTGGAAGAGCAGGAGGAGTAGGAGGCGGAGGTCGAGTAAGACTGGAGAGTGGATGTGCCTGCGCTGTTTTCAAACTGGTAATAATAGGAAATTGAGTCGCCGTCGGCATCGGTTGAGCCAGAGCATGATGCCACAAAGGTGTCATTTTTGTAAGTGCCTGATGAGAATGAAGGCGTGTTAGGGGTGGTGGGTGCGCTGTTTGCCACCTGTGTCGTGTTTGTGACATTGCCTGTTGAATTTGTTGTCCCATCATTTGAAATTACAGTCACTGTGATGTTTTGCCCTGTCCTGCAACCAGAATATGCGCTGCACACAAAGGAATTGTTTGAGGAGAACTGCTGGAGGGCTGAAGTGCTGTTTGAGAACTGGTAAAGATAGGTTATTGCATCCGAATCCGCATCAGCTGCGCCTGACGCTGAAACGGATACTGTGTTGCTTTTTGTGATTGTGGAGTTGAATGGGGCAAAGGCCGGGGCTGAGGGGGCAGCGTTTTGGATTTGCTTTGCGGTTGAGTAGGATGACCAGGATGAATTTGCGTCGCTTGTAGAAGCCATAATTGAGACAGAGATGTTGACATTCTTGTAGCAGCCAGAGTAGGAATTGCAGTCAAAGGTTTGCGAAGTTGAATTTTGGAGCACTGCAGTGTCGTTTTTCCAGGCATAGTAATAGGAAATGGTGTCGCCGTCGGCATCGGTAGAATCGCCGGAGGAGGCTGTAAGAGTCGAGTTTTTGTAGGCGGTTGCCGGGCTTGAAATTGAGGGGGTGGATGGGTTTGTTGGAATTGAATTGGATATTGTGATTGCAGTGGAGTTTGTTGCCGAAGAGTTAAGCGAGCCGTCGGTTGCAATAACCTCAAGCTTCCAGGACTGGCCTTTGGACACCGTGTTTGTGTAATTGGCAATGTTTACCTCAGTGTTGTTTTGGGCATTTGAGTAGTTTCCGGATTGGTTGAGGGTGCTTGAAAGATACCATTTGTAAGTGTAGTTGAGGGTTGTGGATTCATTGTCCTGAGCGCTTGCCCAGCCAAACAGGGTAAAGCCAGTGTAGAACGTGCTGCCCCCCGAAGAGTTTTTGATTGATGAGGATATTATGGAGGGTGCCGTGTTTGGGGGGGTTGCAATTGTGATTTGGGTTGAATTGGCGGGCGAGGAATTGGAGTAGCCGTCTGTTGCAGTTATTTCCAATGTCCAGTTTTGCCCTGCGGCAAGGCCGGAAGTTATGTTTGCAATGTTGACTCTGACCCCGGATGCGCTGTTTAGAACAGTCGAGGTGTCCTGGGAATCAAGTGCCCCGTTTTTGTACCACTTGAAGGTATAATTTACAGAGTCGGAATCTGCATCTGTTGAATTGGCAAAGCCAACAAGCCTGTCAGCCAGATAGAAAGTAGTGCCGTTTGTGGAGTTAAGTATTGTTGCAGCCCCGTTTGCAGGATTTTGATTTGGATAGGCGTTTGACGTGTTTGACGTGGAGGCAATTGAGCCGCTTGAGTCGTTGAAGGTGATGACAATGCCAGTTGAGGCAAGTCCTGCCCCAGTGCAGTTGTAAGTGACATTGAACACGTTGCCGGTTGAAGAGTTTGTAAGCTGCACGCACGAGCCGGAGGAGGATGAAACCGAAACTTTGGCAATGTCTGAAGCCCCG
>VGKX01000174.1 GCA_016866895.1 Candidatus Parvarchaeota archaeon | reverse complement strand
CCTTTTCTCTTGCAAGCTGCTTTGCCGCCTGCGCTTTTTTTTCAGGCTTGGCGCGTGGCACTTCCTTTGCTCTCATCTCTTGAACTTGCTGCACTTTTTTTTCTTCCAGTTCAAAATCCTGCGTGACTTTGGGGGCTTGAAGCTCGGCTTCCTTTGTTTTGTTGTCAGTGTCCTGTTCCTTGGGCTGCCTGGAGCCAAAAAGCTCATCTTCTTCAAATATTTTCGATTCAGGCTGCTTCTCCTTCATGCCAGGCAGTCTGCGCCAAGCTTCCTTTTCCTCCATTTGCAATGCCGGTTTTTCGGATATAATTGGCGCAACAGGCGCCTTTTCCTGCTGCTCCGGCTCACCTTTGGCAATTTCTATTATTTCAACAGGCTGCTTTATTGCCTCAACTTCAAAAGTAGCGTCGTGGTTTATTTTCTTTGCCTGCTTTTCCGTCCAGGTCAGGATTTCCTGCGTGAGCTGGTGGTCTATGCTAATTAGCCCCTGGGATTCAAGCACTTCAGCCCACTTGCGCACTTCGCGCTGGTCCATTGACAAGCTTGCTGCAAGCTCCTTTAGTCTAATGGACCTTCTTTCCTTTATCCTTTCTATGATTTCGTCAACGTCAGTGCTTATCAGCAGTTCTTTCAAACTCCCACCCACTTGCCTTGGCCTGAAAGACTGCCCCTTTACTTTAAGCAGCCTTCAAGCCACGGCCAGTTTTGACTCTGCTATGCTGAATGTTGAACCAAGCTTTATCCTTGCTCTCCTGTAGGCCTCCATCACATGGTGCCTGTTTGCCTGGCTTGTCTTGATTGTGAACACTGGCTGGTTTGCCATCATTCTTGCAGCCCTGCTTGTGGGCCTGCCAAACGCCTGCCTCATGCCTTTTTGCAACCTGTCTGCCCCGGCTCCTGCAATCATCCTGTTCTCACGAATCACGTTGTGCGGATAAACCCTCACTTTGAACGAGTAGCCGTTGAGAAGAACTTTCTCAAGGTACTTGTTTGCAGCCTGCCTTCCTGCCTCAAGTGCGTTGTCGCGAAGCTGTATTCCTATTGTTGTCACAAGGTCATATTGCGAATCATAATTCCCAGAAATTACTCCCATGTTATAGACATTGAGCGACAGATGCGGCAGCGCCTTTACAAACGACTTTCTTGGCTTTTTCTTTGAGAATCTTGACCAAGCAGTCTTATTTGTATCTCTGCACGTCCTTCCAGGCCTTAAACCCATAGCTAACACCTCAAATATGGCACTTTGCTAATCCTTGAAAGCCCGGGTTGCTGCCCGAGCCACCTGCGAAAATTAGCTGTTGCCATATTTGATTTGACAATCATTAAAAATCTGCCTCCCTGCGCAGGCACCTCCGTGGGTGCGGTGCAAGGCGCAAATTAAGTTGTAAAATAGGGCTTTTCAAGTATATAAACCTATCCATAACAGCTCATAATGCGCTACACGCCCAAGGCGCATGCTGGCATCTTGCAACGTTTTCGTTTCCCGGCCTTAATGCTGCACCTAGGCAAATATACTATTAACTTTTCTTGCAAAAGCGCAGTTTCGGATTTTTTCTGAATGCATGTGGTAAAACAGGCCAAAGCCAATTGAAAGGCATAAGGAAACCGCCGACACAAGCCCCATGTTCCACAATGGTATTATCTGTGGCGGGCCTGCAATCAACGAAAGCCAGTAGTTAGCATAATCGTTTGCAAGCAAAACAAGCAGCACCAAAACCAGATTTGTTGTTTTTCTTTTTTTTGGCAGGCAAAGAAGCGCCAGGAAAACCATTGCAGCGTGGGGGACAATGTAAAGCGCAAGCGATTCTAAAAATATTTCCTGCCTGAAATAAACCTGCGGGTGCAAAAGCATCACAAAAATAGTCCAAGCCCCAAATTTGCCAAGATATGAGCAGGCAAGCAGGTTGAGAAAATCGGACTTTTTCCACAGGTAAATCGCAGCCAGTGCGGCAAGTATGGCAAGTGGGCTGTTTGGAAGAAACACCCAAAGGTAAGGGCTTCTTGAAGCAAAAAAAGGCGAATAAAAATAAAAGCCAAAACCTATAGCCACAACAAGGATTGCAAGCAATAAAGTTCGCGGGGCTGTCGCGGTTATAAAACCCCCGGAAACCTTTAGCATATCAATCCATGCCTTGTTTTGCCAAGTAATACTTCTCCCCGGCCTTTATGTCCCTGCTCACAACGCTTCCTGCCCCCACCTGTGCCCTGTTCCCTATTTTTACGCCTGCAAGGATTGTGCAGTTGGCCCCAATCATGACTTCATCCCCAATTATTACTTTTCCGGTGCGCCATTTTCCAATCAAAAACTCATGAGTAAGGACAAG
>VGKX01000173.1 GCA_016866895.1 Candidatus Parvarchaeota archaeon | reverse complement strand
CTGTCCAGGAGTTCAAGAGTGATTACTCCATCCGGAGAGCCCTCGGCGGCTTTCAGGAGCCGTGTGACCACTTTTTGTTTTAACATGCAATAATAAACAATTTGTATATTATAAGCCTTTTGTTTTTTGAAAGTCAAACATTCCAAATTTTATATCCTCGTTGAAACCTCTCGTGGCTTCGACGTCAATAAAACATCTGCTGATGTTTTATACTCTTGTCCAAAAATAGCTTCATGGGGATAATGGAGCTTATCTCAGACGCCCTCAAGCCCAAGCCTCATTCTCACCAGAAGGCAAAATGCCCGAAGTGCTCATCTGATTTGACCTTGGGATTGGAGCGCTGCCCCAAGTGCGGCACCCATGTCTCCTCGATGTTCCGTATAGAGTGCCCCAAATGCAAGGCGGCAAACGAATTGTCTGCTGAAAAGTGCTCCAGTTGCGGATACGGCCTGGTCAGCCAGAAAGTTCCGTCTGGAGGGAGAACACAGTACCGCTGCCCGATTTGCGGTTATGTAGCGGACTACTACATGCTGTCGTGCCCGAGCTGCGGCGTGAAATTCATCTAATTTTCCCTGGCAACCGCCAATTCGGTGCATCTCCATGCGCCTTCTGCTTTGATTAGCTCGAAATATTCTATCAGGACGGGATGCATGCCAAGCTTTTCCAAAAGCGCATGGACATTCGTTGCATCAGGGCTTGCAATCCTGACTTGCCTGTCAAGGCTTATGAGGTTGGTCACAAGGTTCTGGAATTCTGCCTCAGAAACTTCCATGGTGTTTCCGTACATTTTTCTTATAAGTTCCAAATCCTTTTCCGAGCCAAACGCATGCGGGCTTACAATTGCTGCCCCTCCGTTACCGTTTCTCTTTTCGATAGGGCAGAAAGCGCAATCCAGGTGCAATATGCCGTCTTTCAGCTGAATCGGCACAACTTCCATGTTTATCGCAAGCTTGTCGACAATGAATTTCAGCCATTCCACTGCCTGCCAGTTGGTCCTGTCCCCTACGCCGACGAATATCAGCCCATCTCCCAGCATGATGTTGCCGCCCTCTATAAGCACTCCTTTCGGTGGCTTTATTCCGCCAATCACAGTTGCCTGCTCATGCTGCCTTATTGGCTTTACCAGCCTTGCCTGGAAGAAGAATTCCTTTATCGCAAAGCCAATGTCCCGTGTGAAGGTGCCCTCTTTCCTATCAGGGTCAGGCTCTATGATTATCACTTTTACCCCGTGGTCAAGGTTGGCAAGCACAAGGCTGAGGAACTGGTAAGTGGCAAGCAGCCTGTCCGGCTTGTCCGTATTGTATCTCCCCTCTCCCTGATTTATGGGGGCAGCCCAGTCAAGATGCGTCGGAGGGGACATAACTACTAAAAGAAGCTTGCCATCCTCGCTTTGGCAGTTCACAGGGTATTTTGAGGCGTCAAACTGCTTGACTATCTCTATTTTTGGGTGCTTGGCAAGCTCTGCAAACGTTTCAGAGGTAAATTCAATTGCCCTCCAGTCTTTTTTCCGGTGCCCATCAGGGTTCTGCTCAGGCCCTTTGAATTTGGAGAAAAAGTCGTGCCTGCCGCTAAGCTTCTCCTTTATTTCGGCTAGCCCTGGCTCTTGCGGCACGTAGAGCTTCTTCTGAGGGTTATGCGTAAACATCCATTATTTCGTGCTGCGGCTCATATATAGGCAGTTTGTTGCTTTTGGAACAAAAAGTAGCAAGCGAAATCTACTTGCGCACCAGCCTGAATTTGTATCCGTAGTGAATCAGGCCTTCTGCCGAGTCCTCCATAATCTTGCGGAAGACCATCTCAACCGAATCGCCAATCTTCACGTCCTTCTCGCCCACTCCCACTATTTGCGCTGTGATTTTAGGCCCCTCATCAAGCTCCACTATTGCAAGGACATAGGGAATCTCAAGCTCAAAGCCAACCGGCCCTGCCGTAAGCTCGGTGAATGAGTAAATCTTTCCCTTGCCGCAAAATTGCTTTGCAACAAGCTTTCCCTTCCTTCGGCACTTGGGGCAAAGCTTCCTTGTGGGGAAGTAGTTTGTCTTGCAATTGGTGCATGAGTTGCCGGCGAGCCTGTAGCGCTCGGGCAGCCTTCTCCAGGTGATTGCAAGATTTTCTGATGGCATGAAAACCACTATGTTCAAGCACGTTTCATGATGTGCACAACTGCAGTTGCGCCAGAGCCGCCCACGTTGTGCGCCATCCCTATTTCAGCGCCCTTCACCTGCCTGCCTTCTCCCTTGCCTCGGAGTTGCCAAACAATCTCGGCAATTTGCTTTATGCCCGTTGCGCCCACAGGGTGGCCGCAGCCTTTCAGGCCGCCCGATG
>VGKX01000172.1 GCA_016866895.1 Candidatus Parvarchaeota archaeon | reverse complement strand
AGTTTATCAATTCCGCTGGTAACTTTTGGCAAGTCCTTAGTGCCAAGCGTTCCAAAAAATGCAGAAGTTTCCTTTGCGCTCTTTTTCGCTTTTTCTGATTGACTTTTTTGTGCTTTCTCGGTTGCCGTGAATGCAGCCGGTAAAGTCTTAGTGTATTGGTTCGCAAGTCTTAGGTTTTCTTCCCTTAGTTCCTTTGCCTCATTGGTGTAATCTCTTATCGCCTTTGCCCCTTGCCTGTAAATATCCCGCTGCTTGTCAACCGCCTTTACCTCCACCTCAACGGCAGCACCCACACCGCCTGAAATTCGTATCGTTTCATTCTTTTGGGCGTTGGCCTTATTGCGTACCGCCAACGCTTCTTCTGTTGCTTTTATCTCTAATTCCAACGCTTTGCGCTCGTTCTCGGTGATTCTTTCCTGCAACGCCCTAGCCCTTGCAGCCTGCGTGATTGCGTTAGCTAATTGGTTGTATGCACTTGCCGCCTTGCCTGCTAAAATTTCTTCATTGCTGAAATCTTTTAGGTATTCACCGTATTGGCTGCGTAATTCTTTTATTGCTTCTTTCCGCTTGGATAATGGCACATTAGCGGAGGTTGCAGCCTTGAACAACAGATCCAACTGCACCCGCTCCTTTGCCAATTCTTCTGCGTACTTGTTCGCCTGCTCCGCTCCTTCTTTGGCTTCCCTGTTTAACTTCTGTTGCCTTTGACCCCACAATGATAAACCAGCGGAAACAAGACTGATAGCCAGCACCAAGCCACCACCGCCAAGCAAGCTACCTGCCAATGCACTTATAGCACCCTTGACGCTTCCCGATTCTTTGCGTAATTGTACGAATGACTGAACCAACGGCTCCAAGTTGTTCGCCACGCCAATAGCTCCGAATGGCAAATCTTGTAATACTCGGCCCGTGTTGGTTAGGGCAAAGTTTGCCTGACTGCTGCCCTGTGCGACTTGTGGAAGTATTTTTTTTCCTAGTTCCTCCGCTGGCTTCCTTAGCCTTGCCGCTTCTGCTGATAAGTCCTTAATTGCTTTATTCAGCCTGTTAACTTCCTCCGAAGTGGTTGCAATGTTGCGCTGCTTTCTCAGTTCCGCTAGTGCTGCATTCACCTCGCTGATTGACTTGGCCCCGTTTGCTCCAAAATCTTTTAGGCTGTCCGTTGCCTTATTCAGGCCATCAATAGCGGTTTTTACATCCGCTGAAATCTTGACCGTTAACTCGTTGACTGTTGCCATAACTCAAAGTTAAAATAAAAATGCAGGCTTATTTTGCCTGCATCATGTTCATTCTTGCCGCTTGTTCGATTAGTTCCCTTTGTCTTTCCTTGAAGTCCTGTATATCAACATCCTTGGGCAAATTATCATACCACACGGGAAAAATATCATGCCTTGGCACCGGCTTGCCTCCTAATGCACTGATAAAGTGGGCAATCGTTCTCGCTCGTTCCGTTTCCTTTGCGTCACGCATCAACCACCCTTCGCAGGTGGCCTGCCATTCGTTACTTTCTAAGTTCCAAAATATCTCAGGCGGTAGCCCGATCACTCCCAAGCCCAAACGCATCATTTCGCTTGCTTCTTCTTGACTGCTTTTTTTTTAGGCGGTTCGTTTGTCACCTCATTCGCTGCCTTGATAATGGATTGATAAGCGGTTGAACGGGTTAACTCTTGGCTCACTTCCTCCAATTGCTTGGCCCCATCATCCCCCGCCAATAGCATGTCTGCAATTTCATCCTCCACATCCCCGAAACTGAAATCGGGCGTTTGTAGTTCTGCACGGCA
Organism: Candidatus Parvarchaeota archaeon; assembly: GCA_016866895.1. Taxonomy (NCBI): domain Archaea; kingdom Nanobdellati; phylum Candidatus Parvarchaeota; species Candidatus Parvarchaeota archaeon. The sequence goes on along the minus strand of VGKX01000172.1, from coordinate 598 downwards.
CCCGCCAAGCAAACCACAATACACCAATAGGGCAACATCCCCCGTTTCGTTGCTGTCTGTCATTTTCTCCCTTAGTTGGGCCATCTGTTGCAAGGCATACAAGCTAAATCTTACCTGCCTTTTCTTTCCTAGAAATTCAATGTGTGTCATGATATTAAATAACAATAGCCGCCCGTCATCGGGGACGGGTCGGCCATGTCCGGGAACACACACCCGACCAAAGCCCCGATTCCTTGGTCAAGCGTTTTAATCTATTCAATTAGGGTGTTAAATCAATATCCTTCAAGTTGAAGGTGACGCTGAATGTTACAATATCTTCTGTAACTCCGTTTTCCTCCAAGCTCGTAATGATTGCATTGCCTTCGGTGTATCGGTTGGCGGTATCGCTGTACGTAGTACCCGCCACACGAACTTTGAAGATTGCAGGCGGTGCAACCATGTAGCCCTCCAACTCCTTGAATGATACGGCCACCGTGCTGGCTGCTAGTTCGCTCAGGCCATTGGCTGATACTTCAGCATCCAAAGCCCCCGCTTCTTTGCCGGTAGGGTTGCAATTGCTTGCCGCTTCCAATACATCACGGCTATAACTGATTGTTGC
>VGKX01000171.1 GCA_016866895.1 Candidatus Parvarchaeota archaeon | reverse complement strand
CCCAAACCCCGGCAATGCAACAAACACCCCAAGCCCCGGCAATGCAACAAACACCCCAAGCCCCGGCAATGCAACAAACACCCCAAGCCCCGGCAATGCAACAAACACCCCAAGCCCCAACACGATCCATTTTCCCATACATACATTTCAAAAAAGCGGGGAGATTTGCAGTCTTCATATCGCTTCTCATCTGCGCACTTTTGCCAAATGCGGCATTTGCCCAGTCAACAATCATGCCCTGGCAAACTGTCGCCATGTTTGCCCTGACAATATCCTTTTGCATTGTCGGCTTGATTTACATTGCTGGAAACGCCATGAATTCTGTTGAGCTGAAAACCTATGCCCATGACGAACTCTACCAGGTAATCATGTCCGGCATACTGGTAGTTCTTTTCCTTGCTTTCCTGTCGTTTTTGGATACGGGCCTTGCCCCGGGCCTCTCGCAAGCCACCGGTGGCACAAGCTCGCTTATGGTCTCTGCAATCAACGTTACCGACGTTGCAGTCACAGATATGAAAGGATACCTCAAAGGCTTTGAGGGCCTTGTCACCGCTGTTGGCAGGGAGGGAAGCAGGTCTGCATATTGCAGCTTCCTGGGCCTTGGCATGACTGTTGTGTCCTGCTCAGCACTCAATTCAATGAGAGGCTCGCTTACAATGGGCCTCAACGCAATCTCGTTTGCGCTTGCAGACCTATACGCCCAAAAATGGATTTTGCAGATAGCAAACACCACCCTTGTCTCTGTTTTCCTGCCACTTGGCATTCTGCTTCGCACACTCAAGTTTTCAAGGCAGGCGGGAGGCGCGCTTCTGGCAATATTTTTCGGTTTCTACATTGTCTTTCCCACAACAATCATTTTTGGCTATCAGCTCATCTCCTCAATGTCAAGTGTCACCTATTCATACACCATAGGCTCGACAACAATGCTTTACACCCTGGTTTCTCCATATCAGAATATTGCCATTGGCGTTCCAACCTGCAACCCATTCAACCCGGAATATGGTCCCATTAACAATTTTGCAGCCAAAGTCTTTCAAAACCCGTCATTTTACGAGCCTGTTGTTTTCCAGGTAATTATCCGCTGCGTTTTCCTGACAGCACTCAACCTTCTGATAACCCTTTCATCAATACGCGCCATTTCATCATTCTTGGGCTCTGAAATAGAAGTTTCAGGCCTGGTGAGGATTGCATAAGGGAGTTCTGGCCCGATGGGAATTTCATAAGAGAACAAAGTCTGACCAATACGTTTGCGAATGTGAGTTTCATGCAAAATGCAAAAACCTGCCCTAAGCAACATGGCTTTTTGCCGCAAGTCCTGCGGGCATTGCCAGTGCTTTTCTTGCTGCAGCTGCTGCTTTTGCCAGGCTCTAGTTTTGCAGCCACTACTTTCACTACCACATCAACCAACTACTGCGATACAAGCACGCTTCAGTCTGTCCAGGGACTTGCCTTAATAGGAATTACAATAACTGGCATTTTCATTGCCCTTATGTACATGCTAGGCGAGACCCTTTCCAACCCCCGCCTCCTGGTTTGGAGCAAAACCGAAGTTGTGCAGGTGTTCTTCTCTGGCATTCTCGTAATTCTCATTGTCACAAGCCTTGATTTGACCTGCAAGCTCAACGTCGGTGCGCTGATACAGGTTTCAAACTTGACTGCGGCACAAGGCGCAGGCGTCTTGGGCATAACCTCAGTTTCCGAATCCACAAGCCTAATGGATGCGGCCAAAAATTATACCGCATTTGTGCGCTGGTTTGACCACAAGGCAATGGTGCAGATACGCTACAACATGGCGCTAATTGAGCTTAGGGCGGGCAAGTCCAGGTGGGAGTGCGGCTCTGACACAGGCGGGGTAATTGCCTGCCTAATTGGCGGGGCAGGGCAGAGCTTTTCAGAGTATTCCGGCGAGTATTCAGTCCTAAGCATCTTTGGCGCCCTGCTCAATGCAACTACTGCAAGCTATCTTTCTGCGATGTTCATCCAGTTTACCCTGCACTTTGTGACTGACGGGTTGTTTGCTATTTTCCTTCCACTTGGCATTGTTTTGCGCTCAATACCCTTCATGCGCGGCCTTGGCGGGGTTCTTATCGCACTCACGCTTTCGATGTATATCTTCTACCCGCTGCTGCTTTTTGTAAATGCATTAATCTGGCTTCCCTCCTATGATGCAATGATTGCAGGCATACCTGGTGTTTATGAGCACACGCACGTCTGCGACGGCGTTCTATGTATACTTGGGTGCAACGAATCACCTCACACTTCGGGTTCTAGTTCAAAAGAGTGTGGTAAAGATTCAGTGAGCTTGGGGGCATTTGCAATTTCTGTGGATGAGGAGGAGCCTTTTGGGACTGCGGGCATTTTCAGCGCAGTGATGGGCACTCCGGACACCTA
>VGKX01000170.1 GCA_016866895.1 Candidatus Parvarchaeota archaeon | reverse complement strand
AGGCTTGCCGAACTGTCTGTCCATCTCAGCTTTGAAAACTTTCAAAAACTCGTCTATTGTTCTGACTTTTTCCTTCCAGAGGGCTTTGAAAACCTCAACCATTTTGTTGGTAGCGTCCTTGTCTTTGATGCCCTCCGCGGCGCACACCTGCCGGGCAAGCTCTTCTACGCCTTCCTCGGTGCCTGCGCGCGCCCAATTCACTTCCAAGGCCTTGAATTTTGCCTTGCGCTTGTTGCTAAAAGCCTCTATGACTTTTATCGACTCATTTTTGTTTTCCTTTGCCAGATCAGCGCCCCAAAGTTTGATCAACCAATCCAGTTTATTTGTAATAAACTCCTTTTCAGCCTGGAGCATGTCAATGACATCGCCGACTCCTATAGAAATGCCCCGTTTTCTTGGTTCAATGCCATCCAGGCCATTAGGCTGTTCTTCTTTCTTCCAATAAGTTCGCAGCCACGGCCCAAACATGTATGCCATATATTCCGCAAGCATTTGTTCTTTCTTAACGTCCATTTTACCGCTTTCGATTTTCTCCAGAATTACAAGGGAATTTCTTTTCGTCAAAAACCAATTTTTGCTGTTGACATCCGACTCCTTTAGAAACAAGCCCTTGTCGGAAACTTCTGAAAAAGTTGCCAGCTCGCCATAGGCGCCTTCTTCGCCTCGCATTGTGGCAAGCGCATGGATAGCCTCGTGGAATCCCAAAGCAAAACCCATGGCAATTGCACCCTTATTATCTGGCTCTTTCATGTAAGATAGCGGAAAATCCAGGGATATTTGCTTCTTGCCACTGTCGAATGCGCCTCCGAAACTCGTGCCTTGACCACTTAGTATGTCAAGCGCATCTGGCAAACTTATACGCGAATATATCGGAATGCTTCTATGCTCGAGGCTGACCCCGTTGGTATTGGCAGCATATTTCTGGGCAAGCCATACGCCAAGAGTGGCGTACTTCAAGGTTGAGCTCTCTTTAGTCTGCTTGATAGCTTTCTGTATCGTGGATTTGTCGTATTTCCGGTCTGCATAGCCAGTTGGAAACTCAAAAATAATCCTGCCATTTTTCAAGTCGTTCTGAAATTGGACCGCTAGTTGCTTTCCGTTCTTTTCAAGCCAGGACAGGAAATCGTCAACGCATTTTTCGCCTTTTGGCTGGTATCTTGCCACCATATCGTAGATTTCCTTTGGGTTGAAAAAAGATGCCTTGAGAACGCCTTTGATTTCGAAAAAAGTATCTGCCTGCTTGAGCGGGGCTTTTTTCGGCACCTGCTTTAGCTTGTCGTCCATTTTTTGCTGCTCTTGATGTTTCAGCATTTCAGGCATGGGGAATTTGTGTTGCCAACACAATAAAAAGCGATGTCGCTTGCCCGCCTCCAAACGTTTATATATCAGGAATGGCACAAGAGTAGCATGCCAGAGGCGACCGGCACGCTTGAGGAAAGCAAGAAGCTCTATCACTCCTTAGAGGGAAAGCTGGACGAAGCGCTGGACAGGTTTGTTTCTATTTCTGACACCGGGAAGGGATTTTCGCGCGCTATGGAGAAAATTTCCGAGCAGATTGCAAGCGCTGAAAAAATGAAAGTGCAGATGACCGACCTTGCGCTCAACGAAACCATTGTGCTTGCAGACAAGGTGGAATCGGACCTTGAGGAGGCGGAAAAAATTGCCATTGGCGCTGCTCTTGCTGCCCGCGAGGAGGAATGGGCTGGCGAGCTTGAGGCTGCGCGCTCCTCGTTTGAGAGGATGGGCGCTTGCCTGAAGAAAATGAAGGCTGCAGGTGAAGAAGGAGAAGGCATGGAACTGAGAGGGGCAAGCCTGTCGTTTAGGAAGAACGCGAAACTTTGCAATGAGAGGCTGGCAAAGCTTGAGGAAATATTTGCATCGAAAAAGCATGCTGTTTATTCTGAGCTTAGGACTGCAAAAAAGCGAGTGCAGAAGCTGAAAGGAGATGTGGGCGCCGCATTTGAAGGGCTTGCCAAAAAGAGGCTGAGGAAAAAGACGCAGGAAACTGTAGAGGAGATTGCAGACTTTTTCAGGAAAGGCGGCGCTGGAAGGATTGTGCTTGACCACAAGCATTTGACTTTGACTTCGAAGGGACACCACCACAGGATGCCTTTCACACAGTCGGTGAAATTCGCGCTCGAGGAAATGCTGCCTATCGAGGCTTCGCCCACACGGCTCGGGAAAGGCGTGCTCATTTTGGGAAGCTATGAATCGGACGGGAACGGGACTGTGCTTCGGCTTGGCGAGAGGATGGTGGCTGGCGACACTGTGATTTACACGGAAAGGACTTACCGGCTCTAGGCGCACCGGCTCAGGGCCAGAACAGCCCCTTGGGCGGCGCGTATTTTCCGACCTTTACGCGCTGCTTCCCTTCTTTCAAGCCGGCAAAAAAG
>VGKX01000169.1 GCA_016866895.1 Candidatus Parvarchaeota archaeon | reverse complement strand
ACAAGGGCAAATTTGACATGGCGCTTGATGCTCGGATTCTCTCAGGCAAGCAGGCATACAAAATAGGCCTTGTTGACAGCCTTGGAAACAGGAACGACGCGCTAAAAAAGGCTGCTCAGCTTGGAGGGCTTGAAAACACGGACAAGCCCCCGGTGTGCCAGATTGAGGAGGGAAAGGGCCTGGTTGAGGAGATATTCGGCGGTGTTGCCGGCGGGTTTGCCAGGGGGGTTGGCAGCCTCGTCTATGCCCCCGCCCTTGACCCTGCAAGAGGGCTTGGCCTGAAGCAAAAGCTTGGGGCTTAAAGTCAGAGCTAACTTGAGTTAGCTGGTTTTTTCTGCAAGCAGAAAGCAACAGCAGCGTTAATTCAACAAACTGATTTCTGATCCAAAGCCCAATAGGGCCTGCAGGCTATTTTGTCCTGATGCCAAGGCAAGTGCAAGGTTATTAAGAATGAGCGAGAAATGGATTTACATGTCCGATGCAATGCCAAGCAGCAGTGGAAGGCGGGGATTTGTTTTTTCCCTTGACGCTTTTGTAGCCCTCTCGCTTGTACTGGTTGCAATTTACTCTCTTTTTGTCCTTGTGCTTTTGCCAAAATCTTATTATTCAACCTACCAACAGGGCTACTCGCTTGCAAGAGACACACTAAATTCCCTGGACCACCTCAAATACGCCTCAAGCGAACAGACGTATCTGGAATTTTTTGCCGCTGGCGGGGCCTCTCCGATAGTTCACCAGAAAATCCGGGAAAATGTCGGACCCCTGATTCCCCAGCAATACGGGTTTCGAATTGAGCGAAGCACAAGTGCAGGCGGCTGGGATGTCATTTACGACACTGCAATCGATACCCTTGACACCACCCATAATAAGGAATACAGAAAACTGTCCGTTTCAGCTCAGTCGCTTGTTTCAGGCTATGCGACGCCGCCCCAGCCTGCAAACCCCCCCGATTGCGGCCAGGTTCAAAGCAGCGTCATTTGCGCAGTCGAACCTGGGATAACTGCCGACACAGGCACGCCGCTTGTGACTGTGGTTAGGCTTACAGTCTATATATGAAATAAATGATTAATTGAGATGAATAGGGTTTTAGCATGAAAGAAAAGCTAGAAGGCGTAAATAAGCATAAAAAGGGAGTTATTTTCACAATAATAGCTGTCATACTCCTCTCATTCATGCTCATCTCAGTAACGCTTTGGTCAAACGTGGTCAAGGAAAGGGAGGCAAAAACCCCAGAAAAGCTCCAGTCTGACTCTATGAGGCAGATAATGGGCCAGCTGACCGAGGAAAAACTTGGCGATTTTGCCAGGATGTCTGCCCGCTACTCGCTTGCAAGGCTTGCACAGTTTTCAGTCACGCACCCGATAAGCCCAGCAGGGGCAGATGGCATCTCAACCATCAACCAGAGCATCTACGAGCTTATGCTCTACGGCGGCACGAATGCCGGGGCGTTTGTTGACAGGCTTGAATACACAACCCCCGAGGAAAAGCAGTACATAATTTCCAATTGGTCGGAAAAAGTTGGGAAGGCGGCTGGGAAGATGGGCTTTGTGTTTTCTCTTGGCAATGTGACAAACTTCAGCCTTGCCCAGGCAGACCCGTGGACAGTCAACCTGAGCTTCAAGACAAGCGTTTATGTGAAAAACAAGGAAGGCACGATGATGATTTCAAGAAACCTGACTGTTGCCACAAACTTCTCGATTCTTGGGATGGAAGACCCACAGGCAAGCAGGTTCATGGGCCCAAACATCAAAAAAATTGTTTTTGCATCGCCAAACGAAAACTCCAGAAGTTATTCGGATGCACAGGTTAAGCTTGTGAGAAACGGCAAAAGGGGTTTTGGCTGGGCTTCAGGTTATCTTGTTGAAGACCCCCTTGAGGCAACAGACCCTGACAAGACATATGTTTGGCTTACAGACTATCCCGGGGATGAAGCATTCCTGGGCAACATAACAAACATCTCAGGCGCCATATTGAAGAATCTGAGCGAAACCGCATTTGAGCATGTTGTCGGTGGCTGCAACTACACAATCCACAGGGACGCAAATTGCATAATATGCCTTGAGTGGGCTACCCTCAATTCAGGAGACCCATCCTTGTGCAAGATTGATTTTGTGGTTGGCTATCCAAACACACCTCTTCCAAGGGCATACAAGACTGTCACGACCGATGTGCCGTTTGTCGCAAGGACAGGCGGGCTTGGAAGCGCCGCATCGCTTGGGCAGGTGGCAATTGTCAACACCAATTCCGACCCCACTGACATTGACGAGGACAAGCACCTTGTCTTTGACATAACTGGGCCGCGCCAGATGCTTGAGTGCGGGTATTATGTATCATCCCAGGGCAACGCACCTTCATACCTGCAGCGCCTCCTTGCCCAGTCCTACGACAGGAAAAGCGC
>VGKX01000168.1 GCA_016866895.1 Candidatus Parvarchaeota archaeon | reverse complement strand
TGTCTTGTTGGAGCTGCGTATCTTCATTTACTATTGCGGCTGCACCCCAGATTGCCCCAAACTTATTAGTAATGTCCTCGTATTTTCTCCCAAGAAGGGTTTTTAGCTGGTCCTCATCGTCGGATTTTGCAATGATGTTCCTTGAAGTTTTTATCCCAAGCTCAAAGTACATCTGGGTCAAAAGCCCAAGCTTTTCAAGGACAGCCGCATCGGAAATATTTGCGCCGTCAACAAAAAGCATCTCCCTTGCCTTCTTGACTGTCGCACTCTCCGTAACACGTCCGGCCCCTTTGAAGATATCGTAGTAGGCCCTCTCAAACGAGTCTATTAGCTTGTTGCGCTCAAGGCTTGCAAAGGCCGAGTTTGCCTCAAGAAGCTTTTCAAATGCCTTTTTGTGTATCAAGTCATATCCTGCACCCGGTGTTGTTACAGGACCCCCAGTACCGGGGGTGGTGCCAGTAATTGCATCTTGGTATGCCTTATTGTTCAAAAGAAACCTGTCGATGGATAATGCTGTGGTACTGGTGGTTGGATCAGTTTCGGTGATGGCTTTCCCAAGCCCGAAAAGAAGTGAGCCAGAAACGCTAAGCGCATCGTAGCTTTTGCCAGAAACAATGCCCTGTCTGATACTTGTTATTGCAGTAGAAAGTTTGGAGATAAAAGATGTTGCATCATCGCCAACCTGCCTGAAATTCGCAGCCAGATTCCTTTCAAGATCCGTAATGTCAAAACTTGCGTTTGGCATGCTTCCCTTAGCCAGGTTATATGCAAGACGGTTTGTGATGTAATATAGTTCTTGGACATCTTTGGCTACCCTCAAATACACGTTTGCAGCGGATGCATTACCTGTTGTAAGCGATTGGGAAACCAGATCTAAAAGCGCCATAAGGTTTGTTGGCAAAACTAGTGAGTTGTAGGATGCCTCTGAACGAGACTGATCAGCAGGTTTTGAAAAATATGCCGGTGAACCAAGCTTATCTATCACACCAGGGACGCGGGTCCCGCTTGCATCATTGTATCCACTAATGGTGTTGATTGCAGTTGCATGGTCTCCCGATGTTATTGTTGCTGATATGCTGGAGAGAACATTGCCAAAATTTTTCCAGATGGTTGCAGCCTTGCAGCAATTTACTGCAGCATTGTTCATCTCAGCTAATTGTGCAGGATCAGACACTGGGGCAAAAGCCGGTGGAGATACAAGACCTGGCACGCCTTTAAAGGAGACTCTCAGCTCCTCAAGCATCATTCAAATCACCTGATTTTTTTTAATGGTTATTTTTGAGCTTCTAACTCATCAGAACAGCTTCATTATATCATCTGCTTTTTTCTTTGCAGAGTCAACTGGGGCTATTGGAGTTACTGTTGTATCACGTTTCTCATGCGGCTTGGAGACTCCGGTGTTGTCGGCTGGCACTGTTGCTTTTCAAAATAATCATACCCAGATGGCATTCCCTTCCTTACTCCAAGCTCAAGCCCATAGCCGCCCACCGTGTTGGCCCATACTGAGCCGCGAAGTATGTAACCAACTGATTGATTGAGCGAATTTTGCACAGTTGCATTCTGTCGTATTAGAGCGCCCACCGATTTGCGCATTGCAGGGACAGATGCGCCGACCTTAATTCCCGCTGCCCGAGTAGCCGCTGCTTTAGCGCCTGCAGCAAGTGTAGCTGCTTGGTTGAATGCGTATTTGGTTGTTCCAAGGCGCGGCATGTGTGTTAGTTCCTCTGCAGCACTTGCCCCTGCCCGCGCCTCGCCGACAAGCTGCTTTGCGGCCTTTCCAAGATCTCTTCTTGAGACATTTTTCGTAAGTATATAGTTGCCAGTCTTTGCCCCCACGCCAACAAGCTCCCTCATCGCATTTCCAACTGTAATTTTGCCTGCAGCTCCGGCTGCAGTAAAAACTCCCGTGAACATCAACACATCGCATCCGGCTGAAACCAGGGCAGCTGTAGTCATCATCGAACCCTTGGCATAATCACCGTTCTTGAAGTATTGGTATGCATCCTTGCCGGCGATTATTGTGCCTGCGATTGGCACAAATTCTGCTGCTTTTTCATACCACGACTTGTTTGCAGTCGGGTCCTGCTTTTGCATTGTTGCCTGGAATATGAACATTTCATCGCCTCCTTTTCATCAATAACATTTTGCGCATTTGTTTCTAGGTTTTGCTTGTTTTTTCAGTTTTCTTGTTTAAATTCTGTTTTTACGCCGATGCAGCAACCTGCGCTTTGAGCGTGCCTACAAAGCTTTCGGCTATCTGTTTTCCGTTGTTTTGCTCAAGCCATTTTTTAATCATGGCAAAATTGGACCTGAACTCCTTGTTTGAGTCAATTGCCTTTCTAAACGAGGTGTTCTGGCTGTAGGTGTAATAGACAAGAAGAGAGTACATCGTAAGCACGTTTTGCGCTTCCTGGTAGATGTACTGCCTGTCAGAATCAGAAGAGACTGCGGAAAATCTCTTTGG
>VGKX01000167.1 GCA_016866895.1 Candidatus Parvarchaeota archaeon | reverse complement strand
GTTGAAGTTTTTTTGAAGCGTTATTAGCTGGTGCTCAAGCTGGGACAGCCTTGCAAAAAACGCCTTTTCCTCGTTTCCTGCAATTTGCCCAAGCCCGCAGACAACTGCGCAGGTGTATTCATTGGAAAGCTCATCGGCCTTGCCCCTTAATTTCATTAGGGGCTGGTGCGAATCCACGGCATTTGAGTATTTGTGCAGCATAATGATTTTTTGCTCAATGTCGCATGCCTTGCGCTCAAGAGAGGCATATGAGGATTCGACTTGGGCAAGTTCGTCCCTTGTCGGGTTGGACTGCCTGACTGCGCCAAAAAAAGAGTTTAGGGAAGAGAGGATGCGAAATGATTCTTGGAGAGTTTGCTGCGGATGGACAAGCTGGTTTTTTGTGCCAACAACCGTTCTTTCAAAATAGTCAAGCCTGGAAAGCACTGATGAAAACCTTTTCCAAAGCGGCGTTAGTGTCCACTGCTGCTTGTGCCAGGTATTCTTATGGTTTTTTTGGGAATTTGCGGCAGTCGCCTTTGTGCCCATGTTTCCAACCAGACCCAGGCGAATTTGCCTGGCATGAACCGATTTGTATCCTGTTCTTGTTAGCTGAGATTTCCTATGTGCGCGTATTCTCTGATATGAAATTTCTTATTAATAAATCTAATGCTTTTTCAGAAGAATGTTGGGAATCGGCAAGGCGAAAGCCGGTTTTTGCTGATTTCAACCTTTTACAACGCCTATTGGGACAAGCCTTGCAACAATGTCCGAAATGCCTGCCGCCTCGACAGACTTTACAACCTGGTCAACATCCTTGTATGCTGCAGGCGCCTCTTCGGCAACAAGCCGCGGCTGCGTTGCCTTGACGATTATCCCTTTTGCAGCAAGCTCGCCTGCAATGTCCCTGTGCCCCATTGACTCTATTGCCGCCTTTCTTGACATTGCCCTGCCTGCCCCATGGCACGACGAGCCCCATGAAAGCTCCATGCCCTTTTTCTTTCCCACAAGCACGTAGGAGGCTGTTCCCATGGAACCTGGAATCAAAACCGGTTGGCCAATTGACCTGTAAATGTCGGGAATTTCCTTCCTGCCTGCAACAAACGCCCTTGTTGCGCCCTTGCGGTGCACGCAAAGCCGCCTTGTCTTGCCATCAACCTGGTGGCTTTCGTATTTTGCAATATTATGGCACACGTCGTAGACAACGCCAATCCCATCGCTTGTGGGGCTGCCAAAAACCGAGTCAAACGATTCGCGCACCCAGTGCGTCATAACCTGCCGATTGCAAAAGGCGAAGTTAACTGCGCATTTCATTGCCTTGAAATATTCGTCAGCCTCCTTCGAGTCAAGAGGGGCGCAGCAAAGTTCCCGGTCAGGTAGGTTTATTCCGTACTTTTCAGAGGCGCGAAGCATTACGCGCAGGTAATCATCGCAAATCTGGTGCCCAAATCCCCTTGAGCCGCAGTGTATCATCACCACAACTTCCCCTTTTTCAAGGCCAAAGGCCTTTGCAGCTTTTTGGGTTTTCGAGTCTGCCCCAATCTGCTCTATTGCCTGCAGTTCCAGAAAATGGTTGCCTGCGCCAAGGGTGCCAAATTGCGGGGTGCCCCTCTTTTTTGCCATGTCAGAGACAACTGTCGGGTCTGCCCCGTCAATTTTTCCGTATTCCTCACAGGACAGTAAATCCTCCTTGCGCGCCATGCCTTTTTCCAGGGCAAACTGGGCCCCTTGCGTGACTGCATATTCAAACTCGCTTTTTTCAAGCCTCATCCTGCCCTTGGCGCCAACCCCGGACGGGACGTTTTTGAAAAGCAGGTTAACAAGCTCGCGCAGCTTTGGCCTGACCTGGCCAAGTGGCAGGCCGGTCCGAATAAGCCGCACGCCACAATTTATATCATACCCTATCCCGCCTGGGGAGACCACGCCCCCTTCATCAGGGTCAAACGCCGCAACCCCGCCGATTGGAAAGCCGTAGCCCTCGTGCCCATCTGGCATCAGTATCGCGTTTTTCACAATCCCCGGAAGCTTTGCCACGTTTTTGAGCTGGTTGATTGTCCTGTCCCGCCCGACTGACGGGAAAAGCTCGTCGGTTGCAAAAATAAGGCCAGGAACGTTCATGTCCCCTTCCTTTTCAAGCTCCCATACAGCCTCCGAAATTTTTTTCATTTTTTCACCGAAAAAATAAACTATCAGAACAAAATTTTCTTGCAGCAAACATTTGCCGCCAACGGTTTAATTTCTTCAAGCCCTAGATTTATATAGATGGAGGGAAAAAGTGCTAGTCGTGCGCAGGCAGACTGGGCAGAAAGGGCAATAAAGTGAGCAAAATGCCAAAGATGACAAAACATTTGAAGCGGCCGGTTGTGGCCTTTTTTGAGTCAATCAGGACTAAAGAGGCATACTTTTCCCAAAATATTCCAGATGCGGACTGCCGTTTTGTTGCCGGAAACCTCACCCAAAAAAATGCCTTGAGGGCAAAGGATGCGCAAGGCATTTCAGTTTTTGTCGGCTCAAAGGTTACAAGGCAGGTGCTTGA
>VGKX01000166.1 GCA_016866895.1 Candidatus Parvarchaeota archaeon | reverse complement strand
GCCCCCTGTTTGGGTTTTTTGCCCTTGTCGGCGCAATTGTCGGTGCATTTGCTTCAGTTTTCAAGAAAAAGTGATTGCGAAGTTATAGCTGCTTTTTTAAGGATAAGAAATGGGCGGTTCCAATACCTTTTTTATTCAATTTTGAATCTGAGCAGTGCCGCAAAGCCGCCAAAGGCCGCAAGCTCCTGCCCGCCTTGCGAAGCAGAGGAAAAAACAGTGACCTTGACTTTTCTTTTATAGGCCCCTTCAATCAGCTCGTCAACCTCCTGGTTCTGGCGCAGCAGTTCGTCTGCAACAAGGATGTGCGATACTGCCGATGCCCCAAGCGCGCCAGAAACCTGCAAAATGCCGTATGTTGCAAGGCCGCCGCCCCTTGAGAGTTGGGCCTTGAGCTGCTCCACAAGCACAAGTTCCTGCTCCACCCTTTCCTCCTGCATGACTTTTGATATTGCGCCCCTTTTTAGAAGCTCAACAACCCCGCTTCTCTCTGAATTGGATACTGAGTCAAAAACCAGTTTTTTGAGAATGCCCGGATTTTTTTGCTGGAGGAATTTTTTCAGATTGTCCTTTGCAAACCCAGGGCCTGCAACTACTGTCTTGGAGGTCTGGAAAGTGCCTAGCTTGGAGGCAACATCGCCAAAGTACTGCAGCTGCTTTTCAGAAAACTTTTCATCCCGCTTTGAGGCGTTTGCCTCGATTTCAAAAAGATAATCAATTCCAAATCCCTTGACCTGCGCAAAAATCGCCTTTGACTCGTCTAGCACCACGATTCCGACAAGCGGGCGCTTTGTCTCCCTGACGGCCTGGGAGAGCCTGTCAATCTGGTGCTGCCGCCAGTTTTGCTTTACAATTGTCAGTGGAAAGCCGTTTTCAACATCTATGGTGTGATACGAGCCTATTTGGACAAACTCCTGCGGGCTGCCGTCAATGATTTTTCCTGAGACGCGAAGGCGATTTACATGCGGCGAGAACTCGGTTTTCTCAACGCGCAGGGTTATGTTGACGGGCTTTTTCTCCCCGGCCTCGTCGCTTCCTTCAATTTTAAACCTTCTCCAGGATTTGGCGATTATGCTGTCGCCTGCCATTAGCACGCGCTCTATGTGCCACAGGTCCTCGGTCGTCTCTGGAACAAGCTTTACAAGGCCAGATTTCTTGTCCTGCGATAGTATCCGCATAAAGTTATAAACGATAAATGGGTTAATAAACAGATTATTATCCCCAGTGGGCCTGTGCATTTTACAATAAGGGCTGCATTGGACTTTGTATGTGTTTTAGCAACTGAGATGCTGTTCAAGCTGGTTTTATGCCAAGAATTGCAATGACAAATTTGCCAACAAATTTGACAGGGTTGCACAGCAGTGCAATTGATATTAGAAGAGATTAGGATGATTCAATGCCAAGAATTGCCATAATTGACCGCAACAAGTGCACGCGCGAAAAGTGCGGATATTTGTGCATGAAGCTGTGCCCGGGAGTTCGCATGGGGGACGACACAGTCACTATTGATGCAGAGGGCTGGCCTGTGATTTCAGAGGTGCTGTGCACTGGGTGCGGAATCTGCCCAAAGCGCTGCCCTGTGGATGCCATAAAAATAATCAACACGCCAGCTGAAGTTGGCACCCCGATTTTCCAGTATGGAGTCAACACTTTCAGGCTCTACGGGCTGCCGCTGCCCCAAAAGGGCGTTGTCGGCCTGATTGGCAAAAACGGGATTGGAAAGACAACTGCACTGCAGCTTCTGACAGCTGCCCTCAAGCCTAATTTTGGAATTGTCGGAAGTGAAGCAAAAGGCCCGGAGGGCTTGAGCTGGGGCACTGAAAATGCCGCAAAGAAATCCAGGGGAAGAATACCGCTTGCCGATGAAAAATCAGAAGATGCAAAATCTGGAAAAAAAATCTTAGGCATACAGGAAAGGCAGTACTTTGAGGCGCTTTCCGGAAAAAAAATCAAAGTCGCCCTAAAGCCCCAAAACGTTGACAGGATACCTGCTGCATTTGGCGGGAAGGTTGAGACCCTGCTGAAAAAACTTGACGAAAGAGAGGCATTAGACGAGGCTGTTGGGCTTTTTGAACTTGAACATGCACTAGGCAAGACGACAAAGGAGTTGTCAGGTGGCGAGCTTCAAAGGGTGGCTGTTGCCGCCTGCTACATAAAAGACGCAGACATATACTACTTTGACGAGCCTGCCTCATATTTGGACATAGAGCAGAGGCTGATTGTTGCAAAGGCAATCAGGGGCCTTGCGGAAAAGCACGGGAAAAAGGTAATAGTCATTGAGCACGACATGGCGCTTTTTGACTACCTTTCAGACTATGTTTACGTGTTTTACGGCGAGGAGAACACATATGGCGTGTGTTCCGGGGTAAAGGCCACAAGAAACGGCGTGAATGAGTACCTGGACGGGTATCTCAAGGATGAGAATGTGAGGTTCAGGGAAAATGAGATACGGTTTGACGCAGGCGCGGGCGGTGAGAGAAAGTCGCGAGAAAAGCTGGCTTACCCTTCAATGAAAAAAAGAT
>VGKX01000165.1 GCA_016866895.1 Candidatus Parvarchaeota archaeon | reverse complement strand
CTGCATGTGAGGGTCCAAATCCCTCCGATCCCAAAGACAAAACCCGGAGGGGGCAGGCCCCCTCCCTGTTTTTTCCTTGATTTTCGGACCCACCCCCACGACAATTTATTGTCTTTTGGAGCCTTGTCCGAAGGACAAGCTAATCCCAAAGGCGTCTTGGGGGAAACCAAGGTTTCCCCCGAAACCCCTGGATTCATCCCACTTCCTTGATTTGCAGCTCTGTTACAAAATTTTGGAAAATTAGATTTTTCAAATGTTTTTCGGACCCACCCCCACGTCAATATTTTGTCTCTGGGGGACTTGCTTCAATTGCAAGAAATCCAATATGGGGGACACTGCAATTCAGGTGTTCCACCTGAGGGTTTCACTCCCTCAAGTTTTTTTATGGCTTTAGTCACGAAAAAGCCCCTGAAATCACCATCAGGGTCAAAAACTTTGAAAGGAAAATGACTACGGCAACAACATGCGGCCTTATTTTGGAAAGTCCGACAAGTGCCAGTCCAAGTTCGTCAGGCAGTGGAAGCCCGAAAACGAAGAACCCTGACATTGGAAATGCCCATGCAAATTTCCCGAACCTCGTCTTATAGTATCTTCTCAACTTTTTTGCGTTTGTCTCAAGCGTATCTCTGAATGCGGTAAACAACACAGTGTCAAGTGCGCTTGCACTTAATGAGGACAAGACGGCAACATAAATCGCATCTCCCGCTTTCATCTGCTCTAAAATTACCACCATTGCCATTGGCGTTGTCACGCCAAAAGTATAAAAAAAACCTGCAACAAAAGCTCCGGTTCTTCCCATGCCTTGCAAATAACTTGAAATTATCCTGTCAGCTCCTAGCATTAAGAGAACAAAAGAGAGTAAAATAAAGCCAATTGTTATTACAAGCCTCCTGTGTATAGAATATTTATCTGAAAATATCATATGAACACGCCTGTTGTTAAACAATTGGTCACTATCGATTTATTAAGCAGTCTCTAATAAAGAAATTACATCTGCTTCACTGTTGCGGGGTGTTATCTATGGGCATGTCAAAAAAGGATTTGTCGCGCAAAAAAGCCAATATAAGGGCGCGCATTGAAGAGCTTGAAAAGAAAGCACATCTTGACCCGCTTCACCGCAAGCCGGAAATCCACGAGGAGCTTGCAAAGCTGAAAAAGGAGCTTGAAGACTACTAAAGACTTGATATGGCACTGCAAACTTGAACTGCTCTCCCAAGCCTCCCAAACCCATACCGCAAGACAACTACTCCAGCTTCAATTCCAGCTTTCAAATCCAAAAATATCAGATTTCTAAGTCCATTGTGTCTACTTTTAATCACCTTCACTCCTGCTTTCAAAACCCAAGCGCACCTGCTTTCATAAGCCCCTCCCTTATATCTATATAGAGTAAATTGATTTTCAATATTTTGGCAAGCCTTATTAACTACCCCGGCAAACTTTCTTCTGATGTTTGGCAACGGCAACCCATTGCTGCACTTGCTTGACAAACTGTCACAAAACAGGCTTGTGGGAAAGTTTGTTACCCTAGCTTCAGTGCTCTTTTTCCTTGTTTTTGTGCTAGGCCCGCTGTTCTTTGTTTTTTTCAAGCTTTCCAGCTTCAAGTACCTGCCTGAAATGGAAAACGCATTAATCGTTTCCTTCAGCCTTGCCTTCTATGTCACGCTTGCCGACCTTGTTTTTGGCATTCCTGTTGCATGGCTTTTGGCAAAAAAGAATTTTCCTTTCAAGGAGCTTTTTGACACCCTAATCGACCTGCCGCTTGTAATTCCAACAAGCGCCCTTGGCCTTTCAGTTGCCCTGATGTGGGGCTCAAGCGGCCTAGGTGTTTTCAACCCTGGTTTTGAGGTGCTTTTCCTGCTCCATGTGGCCTTCACATTCCCATATGTTGTAAGGACAGCCCAGGCATCCATAATGACTATAGATACTGACTTAGGCAGAGCGGCCCAGTCGCTTGGCGCAAGCCCGTTTACAATCTTTCGCAACGTCTGGATGCCACTTTCAAAGCCAGGCATCATTTCCGGCTCCATCCTTGCCTTCACCCGCTCGCTTGGCGAGACGGGAGCCTCAATCCTTGTCGCAGGTGCGATAAAAACAGTCCCAGTGCTTACGGTTTTCTATAAAAACTCCACTCCTGCGGACATTGATGCTGCAATCTCAATCTCTGCAATCCTTATCGCAGTCTCGGCATTCATTTTCCTTTTTGCGCGAAGCAGCATCGACTCCAAAAAATCCGGGCTTGGAAAAATCTTTGTTGATGCTGAAAGGCGCATAAGCGGCTACTCTGGTGCAGGCATGGTGGCAGGTGTGCTTTTTTTTGCCGCAATTGTCCTTCTCCCCTCATTTTTCTTCCTGAAATACACTGACGCCAATTTTCTTTCCAAGGATATCCTGGAGGCAATAACCATTTCGTTTGCTATAGGCCTTAGCGCCACAATCCTCTCCATTGCACTTGGCCTCCCCTTTGCAATGTATCTTGCCTCAAAGGGCCTTGGAAGCCGCCTGTTCAAGCTTGTCAATGAAATGTGCATGCTAATGCCAACAGTCACAATCGGCATCTCACTTTCGCTATTCTGGGCAG
>VGKX01000164.1 GCA_016866895.1 Candidatus Parvarchaeota archaeon | reverse complement strand
AGGCTTTGCGCCAATTGTCGTGACAACCGTTGCCACAAGCCGCGTCGTGCAGGACATTGCGGAAAAATACGGCTGCAAGATGCTTTACACAAAAGTTGGGGCGCCATATATCTCGGAGGCAATGCACGAAAAAAAGGCGGTTTTTGGCGGCGAGGAGGTTGGCGGAATTGTCTGGCCAGACATCTCGCTTGCAAAAGACGGGTTTTTGGCTGCCGCAAGGCTTGCGCAGGCAGTGTGCTCAACCCCCCTGTCAGTGCTTGTTGGAAAGCTTCCTGCCTACTACAACTACAAGACAAAGCTTGAGGCAAGCCAGACGCAAAAGGCAAAGGCCCTTGCATTCATGTCAAAGCTGAAAGCCCCTGGCGCCACCCTCACATCAATTGACGGGGTAAGGATTGATTTTGCAGACAAGTCCTGGGTAATAGTTCGCGCCTCAGGAACAGAAAACTACCTGCGCATCTTTGCCGAAGGCAGGACGCAAAAGCAGGCAGACAGCATAGCAACCCAATACGTTGAAAAAATCAGGGCTGCAATTGCATAATCCAATCAATCAAGTGACCTGCAAGTAAAATACCGGCAAACCCATTTGGTGATATAACCTATGAAAATCGTGCATGCATTTGGCTCGCGCGCCTGCGCAATCAAGATGGCCCCACTTGTGCGGGAAAGCGCTGCCCGTGGGCACAAAAACATCATTGTCTGGTCAGGCCAGCACTATGACAGCAACCTCTACCGCGACCTGTTTGACGACATGGAAATCCCCAGGCCCGACTATGACATAGAGGCAAAGGGAAGCTCCCTTGAAATCGGGGCAAAAATCTTTGTTGAAATGGAAAAAATCTGCAAAAAGGAAAAGCCGGACATTGTTCTTACCCACGGCGACACGTTCACCGCCCTTTATTTCTCCCTTGCCTGCGCCTTCTCACTTGTGCCAGTGGGCCATGTTGAGGCAGGCTTGCGCACATATTCCTGGGAGCCGTTTCCAGAGCAGATTTGCACCAAAGGCGCCGATGCCGCCTCCTCCCTGTTTTTTGCGGCAACTGAAAAGAACAGCAAGGACCTGAGTTCAGAGCATGTGCCCCCTGATAGGATTTTTGTTGTTGGCAACTCGGTTGTGGATGCAGCCCTCCAGTTTGCCGCCATAGCAAAGAGGAAAAGCAAAATCCTGTCGGAATTTGGCGGCAGGCTTGACAAGCAAAAAACCGGCAAGCCGCTAATCTTCTGGTCTGTTCACCGCAAAGAGAACATGCTCTCGGAAGAGAGGATGAGGGGGATTTTTGACTCGCTACTGGAGCTAAATGATGCGACAGTCTTCTGCTCGGTGCTTCCCTCCACGCAAAACGCAGCCGACAAGTGGGGCTACACGCAAAAGCTCAAATCGGCAAAACATATCATCTGGTCGCCTTGCCTTCCAAGATATTCCGATGCAATCCGCATAATGCTTGAGTCTGACCTGGTGCTTACAGACTCCGGGGGCATGCAGGAGGAGACGTCAGCCCTTCACATACCATGCCTGACTTTGCGCTATGTCACTGACAGGCCAGAATCTGTTAAATCCGGCGGGAACAAAGTTGTTGGGTGCAAGAAGGAAGAAATATTGCATGCGGCACGAAGCGTTCTTTTTGACCAAAAAACCGCAAAACAAATGCGCGGTGCCAAAAATCCATACGGAGATGGCACAACTTCAAAAAAAATAATTGAGACAATCGAAAAGTTTGAAGGAAAAATGGAAAGATGGGAGTCAAAAGTAGTTGAGCAGTAGATTTTTCTAATCGGGGGGTGTTCACATGACAAAAGCATTTGTATTGTGCGGCGGCAAGGGGACAAGGCTTAGGCCGTATACCTATTCAATCCCAAAGCCAATGCTGCCGCTTGGCAAAAAGCCAATCCTGCAGTTTGTCATTGACAATCTTAAAGCAAGCGGAATATCCGAGCTTATCCTGACTGTAGGCTATCTCAAGGAGCAAATAAGGGACTACTTTGGCGACGGCTCGAAATTCGGGGTAAAAATTACTTATTCCGAGGAAAAGGAGGAGCTCAACACTGCCGGCTCAATTCTTCCCTGCAAGAGCCAGATTAAGGACACTTTTGTTGTTGTCATGGGCGACCACCTCACCTGCATCAACCTCAAATCCATGCTCTCATTTCACAAGAAAAAGGGAGGAATAGCAACAATAGGCCTGAAAAAGCAGGGCGTGCCCCTTGAATACGGGGTTGCCCACGTGTCCTCGGGTCACATAAGCCAGTTCCAGGAAAAGCCGATTGTCCAAAACCTGATTAACGCAGGCGTGTATGTCTTTGAGCCTGGAATCTACGACTACATAAAGCCAAACTCGGATTTTGCGCGAAACGTTTTTCCGGCTTTGATGGAGGCAGGCAAGCCAATCAATGCATATGAGTTTGACGAATTTTGGATGGATATCGGCAGGATGCACGACTATGAAAAAATCAACGAGCTGATTTCCATTATCGAGATGGTGGGGAACAGGTAACCTGCCACTAACTTTTCTTCAGCATCTCTATTTTCATCACAAACTCATCTGCAAACTCCACGATCCTTTGGGCTTCTTCTGCATCAGGGTAATAGTCGCC
>VGKX01000163.1 GCA_016866895.1 Candidatus Parvarchaeota archaeon | reverse complement strand
CTGTCCCTAGCTTTATCAATGGCATACAGGGGGGCTGGAGGGGAGACTGAGAGGGGAATGGCAAGCGCCTTGGGCTTTGAGGGAATTGGAAGTGGGGAGATTGACTCTGGCAGCCAGTATCTGATTGGACAGCTTGGGGGCCGCAAGGACATTGAGCTTGAGGCTGCAAACTCCATCTGGCTGAATAAGGATTTCACGCTCAAGCAGGATTACCAGAAGGCGGTTGAGGAGTATTATTTTGCAAAGGCCCAAAGCCTTGATTTTTCAGACCCTGCCTCAGCAGACACCATCAATATGTGGATAAAGGACAGGACACGGGGCAAGATTGAAAACGTAATCAGCCCTCCAATTGACGTTTACAGGTCGTTTCTTGTAAACGCAGTTTACTTCAAGGGCAAGTGGGCAAAGCCGTTTGACAAAACAATTTCCAGGGAACGAGAATTCACATCTTCAGATGGAACAAAGAAAATGGTAATGATGATGAAGGGGTTTGACAGGTACGATTACATAGAAAACGATGAGCTGCAGGCAGTAAGGCTTGGTTATGGCAACGGCTCTGCAAGCATGTACATTGTGCTGCCAAGGGACGGGGCCAGCGGCGCACAGGGTGCCGAAAATTTCGCTGAAAGCCTGGATGGAAAAAGGTGGGGCGAAATCACATCAGGAATGCGGAAAAAAGAAGGCACGGTAATAATGCCAAGGTTCAAAGTCGAGTATGAAAAGAAGCTCAACGAGCAGCTCAAGCAAATGGGCATGGAAGACGCTTTTGATGACACTGCGGACTTTAGCAGGATGGCAAAAGAGCCGCTGAAAATCAGCTTTGTGCTGCACAAGACTTTTGTGGAGAGCAATGAGGAGGGGACCGAGGCTGCGGCAGTCACGGTTATTGGCATGGTGGCTACATCGGCCGGCCCGATAAACAAGCCAGCACCGTTTTACATGGAGATAAACAGGCCGTTTTTCTATGCGATACAGGACGACAAGACTGGAGAGATACTTTTCATGGGGGTTATGAATGAAATTGAAGCCCAGTAGCAAGAGTCCTAGCGACTGCGAAGAAACTTGAGAAATTCCCTGGCATTCGAGTCATCCGGATGCAATGAAAGATGGTGCTCTAGGTCCTTGATGGCCCCTTGCTTGTCCCCAAGGGCTGATTTTGCCATGGCCCTGTCAGAGAATAATGTTTTGAAGCCAGTGGCAGCCGAATCCGGATTCTGGCCAAGAAGTGTGATTAAACGGCTTAGAAGTTTTATTGATTCCTGGATTTGACCTTTGTCGCTGCTGTAAAGAAGCTTTGCCTTTTCATAGGTTGCAGCCAGGTTCCCGGGGTTTGCGGCTATAGCAAGGGAAAGATGGCTCAGTGCGCTTGCTGTTTTTCCAGATTGAAGCGACTCTATAGCTGCAAAATAATTGAAGTCCGAAAGTTTTTTAAGCGCGTCAGAAACCGCCGGCTCTACACTGCGTTTTTGCTGCTCGTGCAAAAGTTTAGGCCTGTTTGAAGCCCGTTGATTGGGCAAATGTTTTGCAAGCGGCTTGTGGCAAAAAGCATTTGGGGCAAAAATGCCTGAAGCCAATGAAAAAGCCGCAGCGCAGACAAGGGCTTTTGAAGCGTGTTTCATTTAACCACAAAATATGGATGCCTTCGAATCAGGCAACAGCGTCTGCCTTGCCCAAAGTTGCCCCAAAACGGGAGATGGTTTTTCCTGCAAGCTCTGCCCCCATTTTGCCGCACTGCGAAAGCTTTTTGCCCTTGCACATGCCCCTCAAGAAGCCTGCCGCAAAATAGTCGCCTGCTCCTGTGGTATCAACAACATCTTTTACATATGGGGGGGCGATTGGAATTGATATTGTTTTTGAGTCAAGGGACTTGCCTGTGCTTGAAAAGACAGTCGCGCCACTCTCACCGCGCTTGAGAACGATTAGAGGTGCAAGTTTGTAGGATATTTTTGACATGTGGCTGAAATCCTCTATGCCAAGTGCGCCAAATTCCTCCTCGTTGCCAAAAAGCACATCAACCAGCCCGGCCTCAAGCCATGCTGCAATGGTATCGGCATTTTTTTCTATCATGGGATAGCTTTCAAGCGACATTGCAACCTTGACACCGTGCTTTTTTGCAGCCTCAATGCACCTGCCGCACGCCTGGCCTAGCTTTCCAGATGACAGAAGAGATATTGATGTGAGAAACAGGAATTTTGAGTTAGATATCTCGGATTCGTTTATTTCTTCAAATTGCTCGGTTGAGCCAAGGTTGATTGCAAAGGTGCGCGCCTTGTCTGGTGTGACAAGCGAGAGCGCAAGGCCCGTGCTTCCAGGAAGCTTTCGGACAAAACTCGCGATTCCGGATTTTTCAAGGCTTTTGCAAAATATTTCGGCCTCCCTGTCAAACCCAACTGCCCCTGCAAAGGCGCACTTTGCGCCAAGGTATGCCATGCCCTCGCACACATTCCTTGCATTGTCGCCTGGAAGTGTTGCGCTGATTTTGATTCCCGGGTCAGAGCAAAGCAAGTCCAGCTGCTGCCTGGCAAGATAGTTGGAGGCGCTTTTTGAAAGGTTGTGTTGCACAAGAAACGATTCCCCGCAGCTTGCAAAATAG
>VGKX01000162.1 GCA_016866895.1 Candidatus Parvarchaeota archaeon | reverse complement strand
GATTCCTGATGCAACGGCCCCAACCACAAAAAATAGCACCCCTGCGGCAATAAGGATGGTGCCTGCCTTCCCTGACTCTGACTTTGCAGCCTGGCTTGCAGCTTGCGCATCTTTTGTTGCCTGCCCGGGGTCAAGATAAACCTCCTGCCTTGCCTTTGTCAGAAGCGCGTTTGCCTGCGCCATGTCCGGCTTAATCAGCACAGCCTCCTGCCTTGATTGCGCTACCTCCTTTTCAGAAGATGCAATCTGCTCAAGCGCACTGTCAATGCTTTTTGCCTTTGCATCAAGCGATTTTGAAATCCCGTCAATGTCCTCCTTTGCTTTTTGGGCAAGTGCGTAAGCCTCTGCAACCTTTCCCTGGCCTAATAGCACGTTTGCGTTTGAAAGCTGCGCCTCAGCCTTGCTTAGGTCACTGTCCTGTTTGTATGCCAGGTTTTTTGCCACAGCCGCATCCAACTTTGCAGTCGCCTGCGCAATAATGAGCTGCGTCTGGGCCTTTTGTCCTGCTCCAGTTCCGTTTTTAGGTGCGTCCCTTGCCTTTATGGCAATTGCGTCAATCTTGCTTCGGGCAGAAAGTAGCGCATCCACGGCATCCGTGTGCTGGTTTGCATTCAGCTTTTGCACAACTGAATCTATTGCAGCCTTGGCGGCATCAAAGTCCGGCGTGAACCCCTGGTCATAAGATTTTGCCTTAAGGGCATTTAGCCTGTCGAAAAGTCCTGTCGCCTCCTGCCTTGCCTTCAGATTTACCTGCGCTTGCAGTGCCGCGGTTTCCTCATTTGCTATCCTTAAACCTGCCGATGCGGCATCAAAGCTTTCGGAAAATTGCAGCTGCCCATATGCGCTTTTTGCACTTGCAATGTAGCTTTGCGCACTGTTTTGGGTTGTGATGTTGAAAGCGCTTTGCGCCCTGCCGGAAAGCTGCCCAAAGGCTGCTGCGGCAACCTCTACTTCTGCAATCTTTGTGAGCACCGATGTGTTTGTTGAGTCTATGGTGATGTTGTAATACTTGACTGCCATGTTTTCCGAATCTGCGACATAGGCAATGTTGTTGAATACCGCAACTCCTGTCGGCCTGTTAAACTTGTTTGATGAATTCCCTTTGCTTCCAAAAGTCTCTATCGGAAAGCCGTCAAGGGTGAACACGGCAATCCTGCTGTTGCCAGTGTCAGCCACAAAGACCATGTTGTTTTGGATGAAAATCCCGTTTGGGCTTTCAAGCTGCACGCCATTTTTTCCAATGCCAAATGCAAAAACAAAAGTGTAGTTGGAGTCATAGACCTTCACCCTGTCATTTCCCGCATCTGTGATGTAAATCCTGTCCTGTACTGCTGCAATGCCCTGGGGCGCGTCAAACTTGTCGTTTGATGCGCCACTTGAGCCAAAGTAGCTTTTGTATTCAAGCCTGTCCTTGCCATAGACAATTACCTTGTTGTTGTATGTGTCAAGCGCAAGTATGTCATTCCCAAATTCGATTGCTGCCGAGGGCCTCGTTATCTGGGAGTTTGCCTCATAGCCAAGCGCCTCGTAAAGGCCCTTCTTCTCACCCGATAAATGGAACATTTGTATCCTGTTGTTCTGATTGTCAGCAATGAGCATCCTTCCGTTTTTTACAGTTATCTGCCTTGGGCCGGAAAGCTCCCTTGGCCCATCCCCCTGGCTTCCGATGCGCTTGACAACGCTGTTTCCGTCCATCTGGAAAACTGTGCCAATCTTGAAATCGGATACATAAAGGTTTGTTCCATCATGCCACAATCCGTAGGGCTGCTTGAATGCGTTTGATGGGCTGGCATGTTCAATCCCATCCCCATTGTACGTGCCAACATACGTGAAATTTGCAAGTGCAATGCCTGAAAAAAGAACCAGGAGCAATGCAAGGCGACTTATTTTGCCAAAACAGCCAAGGGTTTCCATGCTCATCTATTGCCATGCAAGCTTATTAAATTTTAAACCTAGCCGCCAAACTGTTGAAGGCTGGTTTCTATGGCAATACAAGCGGTTGCATATGACCTTGACGGCGTGATTTACAGGGGCAAGGTCCCAATACTGGGGGTTGTTGAGTCAATTAGAGAGCTGCAGCAAGCAGGAATAATGACTTTTTTCATGACCAACAATTCCTCCAAGGACAGGTCTGACTATCAAAGGGCCCTTGGGGAAATAGGCATCAATGCAGACCAAGCGTGCATTTACACAAGCGGCGTCGCACTAGCTGCATACTGCAAGTCAAAGGGCTACAGAAAGGCGTTTGTCATTGGCGAGTCGGGGCTTTTCAAAGTGCTTGAAGCCCAAGGCATTGAGGCAACAAGCGAAAAGCCGCAGGGCGGCTGGAGGGGCGCATTTGACTGCGTTGCAGTAGGCCTTGACAGGAAATTCACCTACCAAAAGCTTGATTTTGCGCTCCAGGCAATTAATGGCGGGGCCAAATTTCTTGCAGCCAATACAGACACCTGCCTTGCAAGGGAAGAGGATGTGGCGCCTGGAACAGGCTGCCTTGTTGAGGCCCTTTCCTGCGCTTGCGGCAAAAAACCGGATTTTATCGCTGGCAAGCCGCATACTTACATGATTAATGAGCTTCTGGATGATTTCAAGCTTGACAAATCCCAGCTTGTCTTTGTTGGCGACAG
>VGKX01000161.1 GCA_016866895.1 Candidatus Parvarchaeota archaeon | reverse complement strand
TCCTCGAATTTTCCATCCTTGTGGATTACGTCCTTTTTCCTGTCGTTAAGCCTTATTGTAACATCGTTATGCATAAGCTCGTGGCTGAGGAAAAACTGCTTAATCATGTCGCCTTTGTAGCCAAGGCAAAGCACAAAGTCGTTGAAGCCGTAATGCGCGTAGGTCTTCATTATGTGCCAGAGGATTGGCAGCCCGCCTACAGTCACCATGGGCTTTGGTTTGTACTCAGTTTCCTCGCGCAGCCGCGTTCCCTCGCCGCCGCAAAGAATGACAACTTTTTGCCTTTCCATATGAACCAGTTTTCCAAAAACCGCGTTTCCTGCCATTTCATTTTGCTTCAAAGCCCGTCCCAACTAGGCTATTTCTTTATCGGGCACCTAATCTCTCTCACCATAAATTTATAATGAATAGACTATTAACTTTTCCATTGGCGGCATTGGGCAGATTAGGGCTAAAATATGGCAAAAAACGTGGCAGGGAAACCAAAAGGCTTTGGGGAGCTTGAAGCACAGGCAAGAAACATCAGAAAGCTTGTGCTTGGCATGATACACAAGTCAAATTCGTCCCACATCGGCACCTCGTTTTCAATAGTGGAGCTTCTTGTCGGCCTTTATTTCTCGGCCCTTCGTGTGGACCCGGCCAGGCCCCAATGGGCACAAAGGGATTATTTTTTGCTTTCCAAGGGCCACGGGTGCGCGGCCCTGTATGCGACTCTTGCAAGGCGCGGGTTTGCAGATGAAAAAATGCTTGACGGCTTTTCAGTGGACGGCGGCACGCTTTGGGGCCACTCCACCTGGAAGACAATGCCTGGAATCGAGGCGTCAACAGGCTCGCTTGGCCATGGGCTTCCAATAGGCGTCGGCCTTGCGCTTGCCGCAAAGCTTGACAAAAGGCCAAACAGGGTTTTCGTGCTTTTGGGGGACGGAGAGTGCGACGAGGGCAGCGTCTGGGAGGCGCTGCTTTATGCTGGCCACAAAAAGCTTGACAATCTTGTCGCAATAATAGACTACAACAAGGTGCAGTCGTTTGGCAACACAAAGGATGTGCTTGACTTGGAGCCGTTTTCAGACAAATGGAAGGCTGCAAACTGGGCTGCAAGGGAGATTGACGGGCATGATTTTGGGCAAATCACCAAGGCTCTGGCATCAGTGCCATTTGAGCCAGGCAAGCCCTCTGTTGTCATTGCCCACACGGTAAAAGGAAAAGGCGTCAGCTTCATGGAAAACAGCCTTGACTGGCATTACAAGACCCCTGACAAGGAACAGCTGGAAAAATCAATTGGTGAGATTGATGCGAAAAACATTTGTAAAGACACTTCTTGAGCTTGCCTCAAAGGACAAAAACACAATGGTCGTCACTGCCGACCTTGGCTACTCTGTCTTTGAGCCGTTCATGGAACAATATCCAAACAACTATCTTAATGTCGGGGTGGCAGAAGCCAACATGATTGGCGTTTGTGCAGGGCTAGCACTAGCCGGCAAAAAGCCCATCGCCTACTCCATAACTCCCTTCATTGCCCTGCGTGATTTGGAGCAGGTGCGCATTGACGTGTGCTACCACAACCTTCCAATCATACTTGTTGCAAGCGGGGCCGGCCTGTGCTACGGCTCGCTTGGTCCGACCCACCATGGCACTGAGGATATTGCCGCTATGCGTATGATGCCAAACATGACAGTCACTGCGCCAGCAGACCCCTACGAGTTGGGGGAGCTTTTCACACAGGGCTACAGGCTCAATGCGCCGTTTTACATGCGCATTGGCAGGTCCACCGAGCCTTCTGTGCACGGGGAGGATTCCAAGCCGCAAATAAAGCTTGGCAAAGGCGTGACTGTGCGCGACTACGGGGGCGCTTTTGCTCTAATCGCGTGCGGCAACATGGTCTACACGGGCCTTAAGGCACTTGAGGCCTTGCACGAAAAAGGGCTTGGCGGAAAACTTATTTCAATGCACACAATCAAGCCTCTTGACGCAAGCCTTGTTCAGTCGCTTGGGGAAAAGATGCCGGTCTTCACACTTGAGGAGCACTCCATAATGGGGGGGCTTGGAAGCGCAGTTGCAGAGTGCCTTGCTGACGCAAACATTAAGCCTGCTGCCTTCAGGCGCTTTGCGCTTGCCGACTCGTTCCAGAAAAAAGTCGGCACGCACGAATACCTGCGCAAGCTTAACGGGCTTGACGTGCCAACAATTTCTGACCAGATACAAAAACTTGTCAAGGGAATTTAGGGTATAATTGTTGACTTATGCTGCGCAACTTTCGGCTGAAGGCAAAAGTTGGAAAAAATGGCAAAACTTCTCTCAATTTGCATCACATCCTTTAACCGCAAGGATGCCATTGAACGGCTTTTGGCCCAGCTTGAGCTTGTGGCAACTCCGCACCTGCGCGATGTGGAGGTGTGCATAACAGACAACTGCTCTACAGACGGCTCATGGGAGCTATTTACGCAGCTCAAGCAAAAAACAAGGCTTGACCTGCACTTGTCCAGAAACAACACCAACATCGGCTTTGATGCAAACTACCTCAAATCAATCCAAATGGGGACAGGGCAGTGGGTCTGGACATGCGGGGATGACGATTATCCGGCACACGCAGGCTTTGAGGCGCTTTTGGCTGCCCTCAAATCAGGCAATTACACAGATGCGCCG
>VGKX01000160.1 GCA_016866895.1 Candidatus Parvarchaeota archaeon | reverse complement strand
AAAGTTTTCCTTGAAACCTACACAAACCGGCTTGATGGCAACCTTGGGCTTGAACTTGAAGAGATATTTGGTGTCAAAGTGGAACTGCTTGACAGGGCACAGGTTGAGGATGAAAAACAAATAATTGAGGCAGCCAGAAAGGGCGCCTGCTTTTTGCTTGTCTCAGGCGACCCGCTTTTGGCAACAACACACGTAAACCTATTGATTTCTGCCAGGGGCGCAGGCATTAATGCGAAAATTATCCACGCAAGCTCTATTCTCAGCGCAGCAATCTCAGAGTCAGGGTTGCAGGCATACAAGTTTGGCGCCGCAACAACCATCCCGCACTTTAGACCCAATTACAAACCCTCATCTCCTCTTGAAGTCATTGGCGCAAACCAGAAGCTTGGCCTTCACACAATCCTGCTTCTTGACGTAGACACAATCCTCGGCCCCCTCACGCCGCTTCAGGCCTGCAATAACCTGCTTGAAATGCAGGAAGTGCAAAAGCTCCAATACGGCAAGGCTGCAGCAAAGAAGGCCAAAGGGAGAAAAATCAAGTGGGCACGCAAGCAAACAGGCACTGAAAGTAATGCAATTAGTGATAAAACTATCTGTGCAGTTTCCAGTAATACCCAGGTTATCGTCCTGTCCAGGCTTGGCATGCAAGGCAGCCGGGTTATTTATTCAACAATAGGCAAAATAGCCAAGCCGGAAAAAGGAAAAGGCGGCAGTGTTGTTGCAGAAAAAGAAAAGGGGGGCATAAGTGCCTTTGCAGAAAAAGGGAAAGAAGGCAGCCGAAGCTTTGGGAAATTCGGCCAGGGCATGTGCCCTGCGTGCCTTGTAATTCCTGGAAAGCTGCATTTTGTCGAAAAAGAGTTTCTTGAGGGCCTTGAGTCAAGGTAATTCTTGAATCGTGGTAATATGTCAGAGCAAATTCAGGTTTTCAAAAAAGAGAACTGGGGAAAAGCGGAGCTTTTCAAGCTCCAGGGCCACCTGCGGCCAATCCAAAAAAGCGGGGAGGCATCTCAAGCCGAAAATAAACCGGGGCAGACTGATTTTGTCTACTCTAAGGCAAATAAGGCACTTATGCACAGGGAAACAGTAAGAAAGTACGCTCTTCTTTCGGCAGAGCGGGAAGCTGTAAGGGACGTTGCAATCAGGCTGAAAAAAAGCTATTTAGAGCAAGAGCCACAAGGCGCACAGCAAATGCAGACTAAAAAATCCATCTAAGGCGGCAATGTATGAAAATAGATTTTCATGTCCACTCGAACCACTCTGTTGATGCTCTTGATACTGTCGAGTCCCTTGCACTTGCTGCAAGGAAAAAGGGCCTTGATGCAATAGCTGTCTGCGACCATGACACAATGGCAAGAAAAGGCGGCAGGCCGCAGCTTATCGGCGGCGTGCTTGTGCTTTTCGGGACTGAGGTTTCAACAGCCCAGGGGCACGTGCAGGTTTTTGGCACTGGCAAAACATACAAGAAGGGCATTGACGCATTCAAGCTTGTTGAAAAAGTGAAATCCGAAGGCGGCATAACAATTGTGGCCCACCCGTACTCAAGGCGAGGGCATGCTCTGCACGAGCTTGCGCCGCAGGTGGGGGCAACAGCACTTGAGAAGTTCAATGGCAGGGATTTTGTGCACTCGTGGCGTGCGCGAAGGCTCATTGCGGTTGGCACAGGCGGCTCCGATGCTCATGTTGCGGCAGAGGTTGGCAATGCCTGGACTGAAATTGAAACGATCAAACCCTCACACAAAAACCTGGCAAGTGCGGAAGCAGACATACTAAGTGCTGTTGCAAAAGGGCAAATCACTGCCCGCTACAGGCCAAGCCTTGCATCAATAGCTTCAAGGTATGCCCAGAAACTTGGCAGGTTCATAAGAACAGGAAAAGTTGGAATGTATGCCCCTCCAAACAAAGGCTAGGCAGGGCATCTGAGCTGGACGTTTGAAAACGGAGAAAAATGGGGAAGCTTTGAAAAAGAATGAAAAAAGACGAAAAAAGCGCGAAAGGAATTACCATGATTATCAAGTCGGCAACAGTCCTTGCAAACCCGAAAAAAAAGTGGGCTGGCCTTGTCAAAAGCCAGGTGGAAAGCTTTCTTGCCTCAAGGGGAATACAAGTCGTTCAAAAAAATCAAGATAATGGCAAGGTCGGCAACGCGCAGCTTGCAATAACGGTTGGCGGGGATGGCACAATACTGCACAACAAGGCCCACTATGGCAAAATCATCTTTGGCATTGGCTCAAAAACTTCGTGGATTTGCCAGGCAAGAAATACAAACTGGAAAAGCAGGCTTGCCCGATTCCTTTCACTTTGCTCCAAAAACAAAACTGCTGCAAGCAACTCGGACAAATTGACAAGCAAGCGGCTTGTACTTCAAGGCAGGCTGAACTCAAAAAACCTGCCAATTGCGCTAAATGACATTGCAGTCAAGACCGCAAGCCACAGGATAGTTGACTTCTCCCTTAGATATGGGGTGAAAAACGGAACAAGGAGGGCGAGGTTTTTTGCCGACGGCTTCATATTCTCAACTCCAACAGGCTCTGGGGCATATGCCTACTCTGCAGGAGGCAGGGAGCTTGCCTTTGATGCAAGGGCCTACCAGCTTGTCGCAATTGCCCCCTACAGGCGGGCATTTTTGCCTGTTGTTGTCAGGCAAAGCAGC